>CAMFHW010000499.1 GCA_945952175.1 uncultured Phenylobacterium sp.
GGAGATGTGTATAAGAGACAGGTCGACCCAGAGCGGGGTGATGCGCGTGGTCGAACCCCCCTATGAGTCGCCGCAGGTGACCCTGGAGATGCTTTATCTCGCCGACCGGCTGGCCGACCCCGGCATCGCCTGGATGCGGGGCCTGCTGCGCCGGGTGGCGGAGAAGGTCTAGCTGACCATCTCTTCGCGGATCGACTTGCGGGCCGCCCAGAAGAGGCCGGCGGCCAGGAAGGCGCAGGCATAGGAGCACATGAGCGCGTTGCGCACGCCGATCGCCTTGCCGAGGCCCATGGGGCCGGCGAAGAAGTCGGACAGCGCGCCGACCACCAGCGGGCCGCCGCCCAGGCCGATCAGGTTGATGACGAACAGCAGGATCGAGGCGGCGGTGGCGCGCATGTGCGGCGGCACCAGGCCCTGGCCCGACGAATAGACCGGGCCGTACCACAGCGAGCCCAGCAAGGCCGGCACCAGCAGGGTCGCGAGCGCGCCGACCGCGCTGGGGTTCATCAGGGCGGTCATGGCCACCAGCGGCGAGATCACCGCGGCGACGGCCGGCACGCTCATATAGGCGCGCAGGTCGCGCTTGGCGGCCCGATCGGCCAGCCAGCCGCCGACCCAGCTGGAGATGATGCCGGCGGTGCCGCCCATCAGGCCGAGCGCCAGGCCCATGAAGCCGGCCGACTTCAGGCCGAAGTGGGCGGCCAGGGCGGCGATCTCGGTGGTGTGGTTGCGGAAGAAGAAGGAGGCGGTGAAGGGGGCGTTGCCATAGCCGATGAAGGCCTGGGTCGCCGCCGCCAGCGCGATGAGCCAGAAGGTCCGCTTCTTCGCCAGGTATTTCAGGGTCAGGCCGAAATGGCCCTTGCCCGGGGTGTGCTCGGCGGCCTGGGCGACGATCTGCTTTCGCGGTTCGCGCAGGGTGAGCAGCACGACCACGGTCAGGAGCAAGCCCGGCAGGCCGGCCAGCATGAAGGCGGTGCGCCAGCCATAGAGATCGGCCATGACCCCGCCCATGGTGAGGCCGAGAAGCCCGCCCAGCGGCGTGCCGATCGAGAAGAAGGCGAGGGCCGAGGCGCGTTTCTCCTTGGGCACCAGGTCGGCGATCAGGGAGTGGGAGGTGGGCGTGCAGCCGGCCTCGCCCACGCCGACGCCGATCCGCGCCAGGACCAGCTGGGTGAAGTTGGTGGCCCGGCCGCAGGCGATGGTGAAGGCGCTCCAGACGGTCAAGGAGCCCGCGATGATCCAGACCCGGTTCTTGCTCTCGGCCATCCGCGCGATGGGCAGGCCCAGCAGGGTGTAGAAGATCGCGAAGGCGAAGCCGGTCATCAGGCCGATCTGCCAGTCCTTGATGCCGAGGTCGTTCTTGATCGGCTCGGCCAGGATGGTGACCACCTGACGGTCAAGGAAGTTGACCGTGTAGACCAGCAGCAGGATCACCAGCGCGTAGCGGCGATAGGCCGGCGAGACCAGCGGGACCGCGGCGGGCGTCCCCTCGGAAATGGTTGCGCCACGCGGGGCCGGGGCGGTCGCCTCGGACATGGGTCGTTCCCTCGAATTTTTTGATCGTTGCCCCCACTAGACGGTCGTTTGGAGTTCCGGCCAATAGCGCGGGCGCGTTTTTCGAGGAGGCTGCAATGGAATTGGTGATCGGGACCCGCAAATGGTCGACCTGGTCGATGCGGCCCTGGCTGGCGGCGAAGCGGGCCGGCGCGCCGTTCGCCGAGACCCTGGTCACCCTTCGCCAGGAGAACGACATGACGACGGCGGAGATCCTCCCGCACTCGCCGTCGGGCCTGGTTCCGGCGCTGAAGACCGACGATGGCCTGACGATCGTCGACTCGCTCGCGATCTGCGAATACCTGAATGAGGCGTTCCCGGCGGCGAAGCTATGGCCGGACGATCCGGTCGCCCGGGCCCTGGGCCGCTCGGCCGCCGCGGAGATGCACGCGGGTTTCGCGGCGCTGCGCAGCGAGTGCCCCATGGCGCTGGAGATCGAGCCGGAGCCCAAGGCGCTCAGCGAGCCGACCGCGAAGAACGTGCGGCGCATCGTGGGCCTGTGGAACGACCTGCTGGCGCGTTTCGGCGGACCCTTCCTGGTGGGCGAATGGTCGATCGCCGACGCCTTCTACACCCCGGTCGCCAGCCGTTTCCGCACCTACGAGATCGACCTGGCCGCGCATGGCGACAGGGGGGCCGCGGCCGCCTACGCCGCACGCCTGCTGGCGACGCCGGAGTTCCTCGCCTGGGAGGCCGCCGCCCGCGCCGAGAGCTGACCCGCGCGCGCCACAGCTCGAAGTTGTTGCGAGGCATTCTCGGTCGTCGCGCCGCGGACGGAGCCCTGAGACTGGAGTTCGGGCTCGCCTTTCGCTGTTCTTGGGCGCGAATATTGGGTGGGGAAACAACCAGGAAGTGTCGATGAGTCGACCTTCGAGGCAAGGCTCGAAATGGCGCGTTATCCGATACGGATAGCTACGGATAATACGTATTTCGCGGTAAATTGTCGCAAGTTAAAGAATATAGGATATCGAATACATCGAATACCTGCGTTCCGAAGTGCGAGTTTAACGCTTTATTCAGCCTGAAGAACTCAACCATGAGTGATCATCGGCAGGCGCCCCTCCATCCGGATCGACGCTTGCGCCAGGCAGGCTCTCGGGGGAGGGACCAGGTCATGTTCGGACAGGACAAAGGGCGTAAGGCGCGTGAGGCGGAGGAGCTACGCGAGCTGAAGGGCAAGGTCGATGCGATGATGAAGTCGCAGGCCGTGATCGAATTCCAGCTCGACGGCACCATCATCACCGCCAACTCGAATTTCCTGGGGGCGTTGGGGTATTCCGCTTCCGAGATCGAGGGCCGCCATCACAGCATGTTCGTCGACCCGACCGAGGCGGCGAGCGAGGAATATCGCAACTTCTGGCGCACCCTGAACCGGGGCGAGTTCGTCGCCGCCAAGTTCCGCCGGTTCGGCAAGGGCGGCCGGGAGGTCTGGATCCTGGCCTCGTACAATCCAGTGTTCGACGCCCAGGGCAAACCGTTCAAGGTCATCAAGTTCGCCACCGACATCACCGAGTCCGTGCGAAGCGAGTACGAGCGCGCCCGCGAGGAGGCCGAGCGGGCGGCGGAAGAACAGAACAGCGTGGTCGAGGCCCTCGCCGCGAGCCTGCGCAAGCTGTCCGATGGCGACCTGACCACCCGGATCGACGCGCACTTCGCCGGCGCCTATGGGGCGATCAAGGACGACCTGAACGGCGCCATCGGCTCGATCCAGGAGACCATGGGCGCGATTTCCGCCTCGACCGGCAGCCTGAGCGCCGGTTCGGACGAGATTTCCCAGGCCTCGGACGACCTCTCGCGGCGCACCGAGCAACAGGCGGCGAGCCTGGAGGAGACGGCGGCGGCCCTCGACGAGATCACCGCCACGGTGAAGCGCAGCGCCGAAGGCGCCAAGCAGGCCT
>CAMFHW010000500.1 GCA_945952175.1 uncultured Phenylobacterium sp.
CGGCGGATCAAGCTGCGCCATTACGCCACATGGCCCGGGGCGGCTTGTAACCTTGTTTTCATGGGGTTCGGAGCAGATTCGGCCCCGAAAGCCCAAGGCCCAAGGAACCCGGTTTGAGCGTCGTCGCCAAGACCGAAGCCATCCTCAACCTGGCGCGCAGCCGGGCGGTCCACGACCGGGAACAGCTCCTGCTGGGTATCGTCGACCTGTGCGAGGACGACGACGGCGACCGCGCCGTGGTCAGCTCGCCGGCGGTCCAGGCCCTGCTGTCCTCGATCTTCATGAGCCTGGTGGTGGAGGCCGAGCGCGACATCCGCATCCGCCTCGCCGAAAAGCTGGCCTCGGCGACCTGGGCGCCGGCCGCCTTGATCAACGTTCTGGCCCTGGACGACATCGAGATCGCCCGCCCGATCATCGCCGCCAGCCCCATCCTGCAGGACCAGGACCTGATCCGCCTCCTGGTCGACGCCACCATCGAGCATCAGATCGAGGTCGCCCGACGCCCCCGCCTCGGCCCCCCGGTGATCGCCGAGATCCTGCGCCAGAGCGAACCGGCGGTGCTGACGGCGCTGGCCGGCAACGCCACCGCCGAGGTCACGCACGACGATCTCGGGGCCCTGGTCGCCCTGTCGGAGAAGGTGGTCGCCTTGCGCACCCCGTTGTCGCGCCATCCCAAGCTCAGCGGCGATCTCGCCCGCGCGCTCTATCTCTGGGTCGGCCAGGCCTTGCGCCAATCGCTGGTCGCACGGTTCGAACTGGACGCCGCCGCCCTGGACGCAGCCATCGCCCAGTCGGTGCGCGAGACCCACGGCGCCCTCGCCCAGGGGCTGGAACTCGAACTGCCGCGGTTGCGCGAGGACGAGCAGGCCGAGATGGAGCGCCGCCTCATCGCCAAGCTGGACGTGGCCGGCCAGCTGCGACCCGGATACCTGCTCCGTGTCCTGCGCGAGCACCGTCTCAGCCTGTTCATCGGCGGCCTCACCACCCTCGGCCGTTTCGAGCCCAGCCAGATCCAGCGCGCCATCGAATCCGACCGCCCGGAACTGCTGGCCCTGGCCTGCGCCGGCGTCGGTATCGACCGCAGCGTCTTCCCGACCATCCTGACCCTGGTGCGCGAGCTGAACGGCGGGCGGCCGGGCGGCGGGGCCGAGGGCGCCCATCACGCCCAGACGACCATCGCCTCCCTGTCGCCCGATATCGCCCAGGTCGCGTTCCGCAAGGCGATCGAGAAGGCCTGAGCCCTTAGGCGGAGAGGGTTTGACAACCACCGCCTTTCACGGGCTTGTGGCGACCGCATGTTCAAGCCCGAGCCCTTCGTGACCCGACTGGCCTTTCTTGCAAGCGACCGTCCGGAGGCCCAGGAAGCCCGCGACCGGCTCGCCGCCCGCTATGGCGACGCCGGGGTCGAAGGCGCCCAGGTGATCGTGGCCCTCGGCGGCGACGGCTTCATGCTGGAGGTCCTGCACGCGCACAAGGACACCGCACGGCCGATCTACGGCATGAACCGCGGCTCGGTCGGCTTCCTGATGAACGAGTATTCGGAAGACACCCTGCTGGAGCGGATCAACGCCGCCGAGCGGGCGGTCATCCATCCCCTGACCATGGTGGCCATCGACAGCAAGCGGCGCACCCATCGCGCCATGGCGATCAACGAGGTCTCCCTGCTGCGCCAGACCCGCCAGACCGCCAAGCTGCGCATCTCGGTCGACGGCAAGGTTCGCCTGGGCGAGCTCTCCTGCGACGGCGCCCTGGTGGCGACCCCGGCCGGCTCCACGGCGTACAATCTCTCGGCGCACGGTCCGATCATCCCGCTGGACGCCCGCGTGCTGGCGCTGACCCCGATCAGCGCGTTCCGGCCGCGTCGGTGGCGCGGCGCCCTGCTCGCCCACACCGCCCGGGTCTCCTTCGAGATCCTGGAGGCCGACAAGCGTCCGGTGAGCGCGGTCGCCGACAATTTCGAGGTCCGCGGCGTGGTCGAGGTCCACGTCGCCGAAGACCGCGACACCAGCATGCACATGTTGTTCGACCAGGGCCGCAGCCTCGAAGAACGCGTGCTCGCAGAACAATTTTCTGTTTAATTTCAAATAGTTCCACCATCATCCGTTGTTAACGGATCGAATCTACTCTGCGCGACGACCAGCGTTTCAGGAGCCGCGTCGTGAGTCAGCAGAATACCGGCCAGATCATCCAGGTGCCCAACACCTTGAAGCTCAAGGTCGGCGGACGCTTCGGCGCCATCGATCCGGCGGCGATCGCCAAGGCCGAAGCGGCGCTCAAGAGCCTGTCGGGCAATTTCAGCCAGTGGCTCAACGATGAGGTCGTCAAGCTCGAGAACGCCCGCCAGCGGGTGCGGGCCGAGGGCGTCAACGCCGAGACGATGGAATTCCTCTATCTGCGCGCCCACGACCTCAAGGGCCTGGGCACGACCTACGAATATCCGCTGATCACCCGCATCGGCGCTTCGCTGTGCAAGCTGATCGACGACAAGGACAAGCGCCTGACCGCGCCCATGGCCCTGATCGACGCCCACATCGACTCGATCAAGGCGGCCGTCCGCGACGAGATCAAGACCGACGACCATCCGGTCGGCGCGGTCCTCATCAAGGAACTGGAGCGCAAGGTCGCCGAATTCGGCGCCTGAGCCGGCTCGCTACATCACCCGTTCCAGCGGCTCCGCCACGACCCCGTAGCCGGCCTCGACCGGTAGCGTGAGCACGCGGCCGCCATCCCGCTCCTCGATCTTCGGCTGCACAGTCACCAGGGTCCGCGCCTCGGCGCGCGCCACGCAGTCGGCCGCGCTGCTGGCCTCGGCCAGCAGTTGCAGGTTCATGCGCGTCGGGAAGATCACCTTGCGCTCGCCCGCCTCGGCCAGGCGCAGGGCCTCCTTCGGCGCGATCCACTCGGCGTCGACGGTCTCGCGCCCGTCGCAGGCCGCGACCTGATCCTCCGGCGCCCGGGCCGCATAGAACCAGGTGTCGAAGCGCTTCGGCGTCAGCGGCGGCGTGATCCAGCGCGCGAAGACGGTCAGCGCATGCAGGTCGATCTTCGCCCCCAACCGCTTCACCACGTCCAGGAACGCCGTCGTCCCGGCGTCGACCGCGGCCCGCACCTCCATCGGCGCGGCCTCGCCGCGGACCGGCGAACCGTCCGGCCCCTGGGCCAGCAGGATGCCGGCCTCCTCGAACACCTCGCGGATCGCGGCGATGCGCAGGGACTGCTGGACGGCGTCGAAGTCGGCGAAGCCCAGGGCGTGCTCGGCCCAGGCGGGATCGGCGTCGCCCGCATGGCTCTTGCCGCCCGGGAAGACCAGGGCGCCCGAGGCGAAGTCGATCTGGTGGTGGCGCTTGACCATCAGGACCTCGAACGCCGGCTCGTCGCGGAGCAGCAGGATGGTGGCGGACGGCTTGGTTTCGGCCGGTTCTTTAGCGGGCGCTTCACTC
>CAMFHW010000501.1 GCA_945952175.1 uncultured Phenylobacterium sp.
GTCGGCGGCGCAGCGGCGGTCTTCGCGGCGGGCTTCGGCTCCGGCGCGGCGGCGGCCACGGCGGGCGCTTCCGACTGGACCTTGGCGATCAGGGCGGCGACGTCCATCGGCGCCTCGGCCGAGGCGGCGGCCAGCTGGTCGTCGCTCATGGCCGGGGCGGGCGGCGCTTCGGCG
Source organism: uncultured Phenylobacterium sp. (assembly GCA_945952175.1). GTDB lineage: Bacteria > Pseudomonadota > Alphaproteobacteria > Caulobacterales > Caulobacteraceae > Phenylobacterium. The sequence goes on from CAMFHW010000501.1 coordinate 175, forward strand.
GCGGGTTCCGCCGACACCTTTGCGATCAGGGCGGCGATGTCGAGCGGGGCCTCGGCGGAGGCGGCGGCCTTCTCGTCGTCGGTCAGTTCGCGGACGGGGGCGATGGCCTCGCCGCCCTCCGGCGTGATCGACAGGACGCAGTCGTCCTCGACGAACTCGAAGACCTCGTGGATGGCGTCGTAGCCCGCGTCGGTGGTGAGCCGCACGGTCCAGCTGACATAGGCCTGCTCGGCGGAGAGCTGGTCGAGCGGCGGCAGGTCGGCGTCGTTGAGCGTGACCTGGGTCTCGCCCAGGCGCGCCAGCTCGCGCAGGACCAGGCCGGCCTCGTTGGCCTTGCCGTACATCTCGGACTTGGGCGCGAACTCGACGATCCAGACCGAGCCGCCGGCCGCGGGCTCGTCGAGCGGCGTCAGCGAAGAGATGTCGAAGGGCGGGGGCAGGTCTTCGCCGCCGGGAGCCGCGTCCATGGCGGGCGCGTCGTCGTCGAGGCTGATGGTCTGGGGAACGAAGCCGAAGTCCTCGTCGCCGCCCAGGTCGTCCTCTTCCTCGCCGTCCTGCCCGATCAGGGCGCGCAGCTCGGAGAGCGCGCCGGCCGACCGGCCCTCGTCGACCCGCGTCCCATCGCGGGCGGCGTTGACGTGGTCGGCCAGGACGTCGAACGCCCGCAGCAGGGTCTTGGCCACGTCGTCGTCGAGCGCCATCTGGCCCGACCGGATCTCGTCCATCACCGTCTCGAAGACGTGGGCGAAGCGGATCAGGTCTTCCAGGCCGAACGCGCCGGCGCCGCCCTTCACGGAGTGGACGGCGCGGAACACGGCGTTGATGGTCTCGGAGTCGGCGTCGCCGGACTCCATGGCCAGGAGGCCCTGTTCGGCGTCCGTCAGGAGCTCGTCGCACTCCTGGAAGAACGTCTGCTTGATGCTCTCGAACGGATCCAACGGGACGCTCCGAAACGGCGTGGGAGTGGGTTAGGCGGCGACCCGTCGGACGGCGTCCACCAGCTTCACCGGATTGAAGGGCTTCACGATCCAGCCGGTGGCGCCGGCGGAACGGGCGCGTTCCTTCTTGGCCGCGTCGCTCTCGGTGGTGAGCACCAGGATCGGGGTCGCGCGGTGATTCGGGTCGGCGCGGACGCCTTCGATCACGCCGAAGCCGTCGAGGCGCGGCATGTTGATGTCGGTGATCACGACATCCACCCGGCCCTCGTTGGCCTGCAGGACCTCGAGGCCCTCGACGCCGTCCACGGCCTGGAGGACGGTGTAGCCCGCCTCGACCAGAGCGTGGTTCAGCATTTCCCGCATGGTGCGGCTGTCGTCGATCGTCAGTACAGTCTTGCTCACGAAAGTCCCCCTTCGGGCTCGCAATGAAGCTCGGGATTCCCGAACGCCGTCAGTTGTTCTGAAAACGCCGAAGACGGTTGATTCACGGTTAAGGAGAGCCCGTCTTCGGACCAGATTTTGCGCGCCGACATCAAAACCTGGAGGCATAGACCCCCCAGCCGGGCGACCTGCGAGGCGTCGACCTCGAGGGGCCGTCCGCGCAGCGCCATCAGCTCGGCGCGCAGAGGTTCGGCGGCCTGGAGGTCCAGGACGGGGACGAGGCTCACCGTAGCGGGCCCCGCCGTGGCGACGGCGGCTTCAGTCATCAAAATTCTTCCCATTGATCAACGGATTGCTGGGCGGCGGGCTTGCGCAGGGCGGAGCCGCCAGAGGTGCGCATCTGGGTCACCGGGCCGCGGCGGGCGGGGCCGCGCTGGGCGGCCGGAGCGTGGCGGGTCTGGAAGCGGCGGACGCTGTCGCCGAGCGATTCGGCCTCGTTCAGCAGGGCGTGGCTGGCGGCGGTCGACTGCTCGACCATCGCCGCGTTCTGCTGCGTCACCTTGTCCATCTCGTTCACCGCGGTGTTCACCTGGGCCAGGCCCTGGGACTGCTCGCGCGACGAGGCGGCGATCTCGCTGATCAGGGCCGAGATCTCGCCGACCTTGCCGACCATCCGCTGCAGGGCCTCGCCGGTCTTGCCGACCAGCTGGGCGCCGTCGCCGACCTGACGGGTGGAGGTCGAGATCAGCGCCTTGATCTCCTTGGCGGCCTCGGCGGAGCGCTGGGCGAGCGCGCGGACTTCCGACGCGACGACCGCGAAGCCCTTGCCGGCGTCGCCGGCCCGGGCCGCCTCGACCCCGGCGTTCAGGGCCAGCAGGTTGGTCTGGAAGGCGATCTCGTCGATCACCCCGATGATCTGGCCGATCTGCTGGGACGAGGTCTCGATCTCGCCCATTGCGGCCACGGCGTGGCGGACCGTCTCGCCGCTCTCCTCGGCGTCGGTCTTGGCTTCCTGGGCGGCGGCGTCGGCCTGGGCGGCGCCTTCGGTGGCGCGCTTCACCGTGGCGGTGATCTGGTGGAGCGCCGCGGCGGTCTCTTCCAGGCTGGCGGCCTGCTGCTCGGTGCGGCGCGACAGGTCGTCGGCGGCCTGGCTGATCTCGGAGGCGCCGGAGTGGATGCCGCCGGCCGCGGAGACCACCGCGCCGATCGCCTCCTCGAGGTGGCCGACCGCATTGTTGTAGCCCTGGCGCAGGCCCGCATAGTCGCCGGCGAAGCTGGTCTCGATGCGGTAGCGAAGGTCGCCCCGGGCCAGGGCCTCGAGCGCCTGGTCGAGGCCGGAGATGGCCGTCTGCTTGTCACCCGTCGCGGCGGCGAGCCTGGCCTCGGCCTCCTGGGCCGCCTTCCCGGCCGCGGCGGTGCGCGCCTCGGCCTCGGCGAGCGTATCGCCGAGCGCTCCGGCCACCAGGCCGCAGATCTCGTCGGCGGTGCGGTCGCGTCCGCCCGCCTTGACGCCGAAACCCCTGGGCCAGTTGGCCGCCAGGATCGAACGGATACGGCCTTCGATGGCTGCGGTGTCGGCCTTGCTCATGGGATCGGGTCCATCGGGCTTTGAGCGTTGCGGGGCATGGCGATTCAGAATTCCTCCCAGCCGTCGGTGTCGGGCTGGGCCTTGCGAAGGGCGGCCACGGCGGCGCGCGAGGAGGCGCGGTGGCGGGCGGCGAGCACCTGGGCGACGGGGCGGGCCTGGGCGGGCCCATCCTGCTCCTCGCCGACGCGGAAGCGGGCCACCGACTCGGCGAGCCCCTGGGCCTCCTGGGCCAGGCTGTGGCTGGCCGCCGTGGATTCCTCGACCATGGCGGCGTTCTGCTGGGTCACCTGGTCCATCTCGTTGATGGCGCTGTTGACCTGATGCAGGCCGGTGGCCTGTTC
>CAMFHW010000502.1 GCA_945952175.1 uncultured Phenylobacterium sp.
GACCAATGTCGAGGAGTATTGCGTGTCCGAGGGCTGGGTGCGTCTGGCCGTCGGCAATACGGTCGACCGCAAGGGCAAGCAGATGACGGTCAAGCTCCAGGGCCCCGTCGAGCCCTACTTCCAGAGCTGACACGCAACAATTCACCGTCGTCGCGCGTTTCGCGGCGGATGCCTGGTTCCCACAACCGGTCCGCGCCGCGGCCCGACAGACCCTATGCGCCGCTCGCGAGACCCGATGGCCCGCGGCTTGCGCGGCATGCCCCGGATGCGCCGCAGAGGCGCCAGCCTGGGACAACCGCCATGCGTTTCACCTATGCGGAAGACACGCCTTCGCAGGCCAAACCGGCCCAATCCTTCGCCCAGCGTTTCCTGACCGTCGCGCTCGGCATCATGGTCGCGCTCGCGACCTGGGAGATCGGCTCCTTCGCCATCGACTACTGGCGCGCCCTGCACGGCTGAGGCGGCTCGATTCAAAATGAACCGGCCGCCCCGTTGCGGCCGCAGTCTTCCCTCGCCATGGTGATCGCCGATCACTTTCCGCGAGGACGCCCATGGACCTGCCGCAATCCTCCCAACGCTGGATCGAGGCCGGCGAGGCCCTGCTGCCCGACCTGATCGCGCTGCGCCGCGCCATCCACGCCGAGCCCGAGCTTGGCCTGCACCTGCCGCTGACCACCGCCAAGGCCAAGGCCGCCCTGGCCGGCCTGCCGCTGGAGATCCACGAGGGTCCGTCGACCACCGGCTTCATGGCCGTGCTGCGCGGCCCGGCCAACGGCCGCACCGTCCTGCTGCGCGGCGACATGGACGCCCTGCCCCTGCACGAGGACACCGGCCTGGAGTTCTCCTCCCAGCACGACGGCGCCATGCACGCCTGCGGCCACGACACCCATGTCGCCATGCTGGCCGGCGCCGCCCGCGCGCTCTGCGCCCGCAAGGACGAGCTCGCCGGCACCGTGATCTTCATGTTCCAGCCCGGGGAAGAAGGCCACCACGGGGCCCGCTGGATGATGGACGACGGCCTGCTCGACGTGGTCACGCCCGACGCCGCCTTCGCCCTGCACGTCTCGCCCAATGTGCCGAGCGGCGTCTTCGCCGGCCGCGCCGGGCCCCTGCTCGCCGCCGCCGACCGTTTCGAGATCGCGGTGACCGGCCGCGGCGGTCATGCCTCCCAGCCGCATGACGCCTGCGACCCGATCCCGATCGCCTGCGAGATCGTCACCGCCATCCAGGCCATGGTGACCCGCACCGTGCCGGCGTTCGACCCGGTCGTCGTCACGGTCGGCCGCATCGAGGCCGGGACCACCAACAACGTCATTCCCGAACGGGCGGTGATCGAGGGCACCATCCGCTCCTTCTCCGAGCATTCGCGGGAGTTGGCCCATGCCGGCCTCGCGCGCCTGGCGCCCAACATCGCCGCTGCCCACGGGGCGAGCGCGGTGGTCGACATCGATCCCGGCTTTCCGGTGACCGTCTGCAAGGCGCCCGCCGTCGATCTCGCTGAGCGGGTGGCGACCGATCTCTTCGGCGCCCAGGCCTGGCGCACCATGCCGAGCCCCGCCATGGGGGCCGAGGACTTCGCCTATGTCCTGCAGAAGGTCCCGGGCGCCATGGTCTTCCTTGGGGCCACGCCGCAGGGCGGCGACTTCCGCTCCTGCTGCGCCCTGCATTCGAACCGCATGGTGCTCGACGAGAACGTCATGGCCCGAGGCGTCGCCATGCACTGCGCCTATGCGGAGGCGTTCCTGAGCGGCGGGTTCGAGCCCTAATGCGCCACGGCCTTGGACAGGCCGGCCAGGATCCCTGACCAGTTGCGCTCATATTCCTCGCGGTGCTTGCGGTCGTCGGCGTTGACCGAACCCTTCAGCTTGGACTGGGTCAGCGTCACCCGCGTCTGCACGCCCTCCGGGGTGAGCTCGTAGGTCACCACGTGATAGTGCTCCGGCGCATCCGGCGCACCGGACATCGGGCTGTAGTGCGAGAAGCTCAGCTTCTTGCCCGGCTCCGCAGCCAGGATCTCGCCCCTGTCCTCATAGGGCCGGCCCTTGAACTGGCCCTTGAAGCGGATCGGACTGCCGACCTTGAAGTCGCTCTCGACCGTCGCGCCCATGAAGAAGCTGCGCACGATGTCCGGGGTTGTGATGGCCTCCCAGACCTCGTCGACGGGCGCGTCGACCGTGCGGGACACCTGGGCGGTGGGCTGGGACATGGCGGACCTCCTGTTCGAGGATTGAACCCCCGGGCCCTGGCGAGGTTTCCTCCTCATCGCCACATGAGGGCCTCGCGGATCGCCACCGTGCGCGGAGCCCTTTAGGGCCAGATGGAATCATCTGGCCCGTGAAAAAGGGCTCGAGGTCCAAAGTTTGGAGCGTGCCCGACGCCGAAACCGCCAACACTTTCGGCTGACACGCTCCAGGAGACCGCCATGCAAGTCGTCTGCGTCCACTGCGACGCCATCAACCGCCTCCCGCCCGAAAGGGACGCCAAGGCCGCCAAATGCGGCAAGTGCGCCAAGCCGCTGTTCGACGGCCATCCGGCGGCGCTCACCACCCCGCGCTTCCGCCGTCACCTGGAAAAGTCCGACCTGCCGATCGTCGCGGACTTCTGGGCGGCCTGGTGCGGACCCTGCCGCGCCATGGCGCCGATCTTCGAGGCCGCCGCCGCCGAACTCGAGCCCGCCGCCCGCTTCATCAAGGTCGATGTCGACGCCGAGCCGGCGCTCGCCCAACAGTTCGGCGTCCGGGGCATCCCCGCCCTGTTCCTGTTCCAGAACGGCAAGGTCGCCGCCAGCCACGCCGGCGTCGCGCAGGCTGGCCTGCTCCGCCAGTGGGTGGCGGGCGCGAAGGCGGCCTAGGTCAGAAGTTGTCCAGATCCGATCGCTGATTGCGACGCGCGAGATAGTAGATAACGGCGAAGAACAGGGCGCCCATGCTCACCATCGCGATGGTCGTCCAGGGCTCCCGAACGCCCGCGATCACAAGTCCTATGATCACGAGGCTCATGAGCGTGCCCCCACTATCGCGTAAGCCATGATCGGGGTGCGCCGACGCGCCGACGCCGGAAGCTGATCCCGCCGCGCTCTCAAGACACGCGAGTTCACGAACAAGCCCGTGAGCATCAACCCGAAGCCGAGCCAGTGCAGCCATCCATCGTGGACGCCCTGTTCCACGAGTATGCCGACGAGGATCAGCGCCAAGCCGGCGAACAGCCATCGCTGGGCGACGATGCGCTGCAGGATTTGATCCATGAAGCCCCCAAATGTGCGGCTTTGGAGGATGGCATGATCGTGCGCGCGCCGCGATAGTTGCGGCATGAAAACGCTCGCCCCGTTCGCCGCTCTCCTCCTCGCCGCCTCCGCCCACGCCGAGACCCTCCTGCTGAAGCCCGACCGGGTCTTCACCGCGGAGGACAAGGT
>CAMFHW010000503.1 GCA_945952175.1 uncultured Phenylobacterium sp.
GGTCCTCGCCGTGCGGGTCGCAGCCTCGGAAGTCGTTGGAGGCGTTGGTGCCCCAGCCATAGGCCCGGCCCACCCGACCGTCGAAATAGGCGTGGATGTCGGCGATATCCTCGCCGTGCCGCTCGAACCCGTCGATGCCCACATCGAGCCCATCGGAGAACAGGACGAAACGGGTCATCGGGTCGACGCCGTGGCCTTCCAGCCAGGCGATGATCTCGTCCCCGGCCATGGCTGCCGGCTTGGAATCCGGCCGGTAGCCCTTCCAGTCGCGGGCCAGCGCGGCCGGCGCGTCGGCCAGGAATTGGCTGGTGCCGAAGGTGTCGGGCAGGGCGACCAGCAGGTTGCCGGAATAGGCCTCGCGCCATTGCCGGCACAGTTCGTATTGGGCGGCCTTCAGCGCCGCGTCGTCCTCCGCCAGGGCCGCCAGCACCATCGGCAGCTCATGGGCGTTGGTGCCCTTGGCCTCGACCCCGTGCTTGAAGGCCAGGAAGGCGTTGCTGGTGCCGACGAAGGCCTGGCCCAGCACCTCGGCCATGGCCGCCATCACCCACTCCTGCCACAGGAACGAATGCCGCCGCCGGGTGCCGAACTCCGAGATCGCCAGGCCCGGTAGGGTCTTCAGCCTGCGCAGCTTGGCCAGGATCTTGGCCTTGGCGCAGGCATAGAGGAAGTCGAGCTCGATCTTGCTGCGCTGGCCGAGCGCGGCGCGCGCTTTCAGCTCGCTGACGATGGCCAGCGCATGGATCTCCCACCAGGTGACCTCCGCCCATGGCCCGGTGAAGGTCAGCTCATACTGGCCGTCGGCCTTGCGAAGCTCGTATTCGCCCAGGCGAAGATTGCGAAGGAATTCAATGAAGTCGGGCCGAAAGATCTGCTGCTGGCCATAGAAGGTCGCGCCGGCGATCCAGATCAGCTCGTTCTCGCGGAAGCGCAGGGTGCGCACATGGTCGAGCTGGGCGCGCAGTTCGCCCTCGTCGATGATCTCGGCCAGCCGCACAGTCTTGGTGCGGTTGTGCAGGGCGAAGGTGACCTCCACCCCCGCATGCCGGTCCATGACGAACTGGGCCATCAGGAGCTTGTAGAAGTCGGTGTCCAGCAGCGAGCGCACGATCGGGTCGATGCGGTAGCTGTGGTCATAGGCGCGCTTGGCGAAATCCACGGAAATCCTCCGGTGGTGAGACGCCCGCGGGTCTGTCCCGCGGGTGGGCGGCGATCATTCGGACGTGCGGATCAGGGCCTTCATGGTCTGGATGATCGCGTAGTGGTCCTCGAACATCATCGATCGGCTGAGCTTCTCCAGCGGCCACCAGCGGGCGTGGCGGGCGTCGTCCGCCCCCTTCACTTTCGGCAGGTCGAAGGCCGCCTGGATGCGGGCGGGGTCGGTCTCCGGCTCGCCCGGCCGGCGCTCCGGCGCCTTCGGCTGCAGGTGGAACAGGGTGGCGTGCGTGATGGTCCGCCCGCGCATCGACCGATAGGGCGCGTCGAACACGCGGGTCGCTACGATGCTGCCGCGCAGGATCGCCTCGGGCACCTTGAGCCGGGTCTCCTCGCGCAGCTCGCGGATGGCGGCGTCGGCCAGGAACTCGTCCTGCTCCACGAAGCCGCCGGGCAGGGCCCACAGCCCTTTGCCGGGCCGTGCGCGGCGCTGGATCAGCAGGATGTTGGCGCCCTGGATCACCACCGCGTCGGCGGTGACGAAGATCGGCGGGTAGGGGGCCGCGTCCCAGGTCTTGCGATAGGCCTTCACGAAGGCCCATTCCTCGACGAGGTCGCGATAGGCCGCCGTGTCGCGGAAGGCCGCCAGCCAGGCTAGCGCCGGCAGAGGGAGATGAGCCTTGGCGGGGCCGGCGAGATAGGCGTCGACCTTGGCCTGCTCCTCGTCGAAATAGGCCTGGCGGATGTCGGTGGCCGAGACAGGCGCCTGTTCGGCCACGTCGATGGCCCCCCACTGTGGGAAGGCGCGCAGGTAATAGCTCGAACGATCCTTGGAATGGCCGATCAGGCTGACCCGCGCCTCCGCCGGCGCGCCGATCGTGGCCAGGGTCTCGTCGGCGATCGCCTGCACCGCCTCGGTCCAAAGGGTGATGTTGCCGAAGTCCACGCAGGGCGCGAGCGTCAGGCGCGTGCGTTCCTCCAGGCTGAAGCAGGCCAGGATCGTTTCCCGGCGCTCGTCGGTGGTGAAGGGCAGGTGGTCGGGCCGCCGCGCGGCGTCGGCCGAACCGATGACGATCAGCACGTGCCGCGCCTGGGCCAGGGCCTCGCGCACCACCGCCAGGTGTCCGATGTGGAAAGGCTGGAAGCGCCCCACGAATACCGCGAGGTCGCAGCTCTCAGATCTGGCCATAGTGACTCCCACCAGGCGACTTGCCGTCCAGGTCTGTCCCGGACGAGACGAGGCTCGCCCCATGGCGATCCCCTGTCAATCAATTTTGCTCAAAATGAGCAAAAGAAATGCTAACGCCGCGGCGGCCTCATGTTTCGAATGACATGATGCCGTCGTCAGACGCCGCCATGATCCGGTCCCGGCCCGCCGCCTCGCGCCCGATCCGCCGGCCGCCGCGGAATCCGCGCCTCATCTGCCGACAAGTTTCGGCGCTCTAATCAAGGGTTCACCGAACCTGCGTGGACGTGACACCGCCGGTTCCTAACACCTCAGCCCGTCAACCGATGCACCAGCAGGGGACGGGCCATGGACACGACGAAGAGCCGGCGCGGCAAGCGCCACGGACTGAAGCTTCACTTCCTGGCCTGCGCGGCCTTCGCGCCGCTGCTGATCGGCACGGCCGCGGTCGCCGCGGACGCCGCCGCGGCCGATGTGGCGGCTGACGACGCCGCGTTCGGCCATGCGCTGTCCGAGGTCGTGGTCACGGCCGAACGGACCGAGACCAATCTGCAGAAGACCCCGATCTCGATCTCGGTGCTGACCGGCTCCGACCTCGAGGCGCGCCACGTTCAGTCGTTGGCCGACCTCGTCACGGGCGGCGCGCCCGGCCTGCGGATCACCCCCTACGCCTCGCGCCCGTTCAACCTGATCCTGAACATTCGCGGCGTCGGCGTCATGATCGACACCAACCAGCCGGCCCGCGACCCGGGTGTCGGCGTCTATCTCGACGGCGTCTATCTGGGCCGGCCGCAGGGCCTGAATTCGGCGCTCTACGACCTGCAGAGCATCGAGGTCCTGAAGGGGCCGCAAGGCACCCTGTTCGGCCGCAACACCGAAGGCGGCGCGCTCAACATCACCACCAAGAAGCCGACCGGCGAGTTCCACCTGGAGGCCGGCGCCGGCCTCGGCAGCTACGGCGCCTACCAGAGCGAACTCCACCTGGACATGCCCGCCTATCACGACATCAGCGTCAAGGTGGACGGCATGATCACTTCGCGTGACGGGGTGGTGAAG
>CAMFHW010000504.1 GCA_945952175.1 uncultured Phenylobacterium sp.
GACCTCGCGGACGGCCGCGACGGAGGGACGGGCTTCGACCGGGAGGCCTTCCACGCCACCTTCGACCGGGACGCGGCGGCCTTCTTCCAGCGGACGCTTCGCTAGCGCCGCCACACGTTCTCCGCGCCGCCGCCGCAACCAATGCTTGCGGCGGCGCCATGGTCTAGCTAGCTTTCCTGCGGGGCCAGTTGGGTGGGGGCGTTATGAAATTTTCCGGTGTGGCGGCGCTTGCCTTGATGGCGGCGAGCGGAAACGCCTGGGCTCAAGGCGCGGCCCCGCCGCCGCCTGCCTCGGCCTTCGGGCGGATCCCGGCGGTGCAGGACATCGCGATCTCGCCGAATGGCCAGACCATCATGACGCTGGGCGGGGGACCGAACCAGCGCGCGATCACCTTCGCGACGATCGACAAGCCCGGTCTGCCAACGCTCGACCTCGGCGCCGTGAAGGCGCTGGGCGTCGACTGGATCGGCGACGACTACGCCGTCGCGGAGATCGAGCTCTGGCATGAGGGGAGCGGCCCGAAGAGCTCCTACGCCTTCGCCCGCGACATCGCCATCACGCCGCAGGCCAAGGCCGTGTCGCGGTTCCTGGAGGGCGACCCCGTCTCCCAGGCGGCGGGACGGCTGCCCGTGGTGGGGCGGACCCAGGGCGCCTCGCCCAAGGCCATCGTGCTCGGGCTGCGGGACTCCTCCGGCCCGCAGGGCGGCCAGGACACGCGGCTGAAGCGGAAGGGGCAGGACCAGGGCTTCCTTCCGGCCCTGCTCAGCGTCGATCCGGCGACGGGGAAGGGCGCGCTGCTGGAGCTCGGCGGCTTCGACACCATGGGCTGGGACCTGGACCTCACGGGCGAGGCGCGGGTTCGCGAGGATATCGACGACCTGACGCACAAGTTCAGCCTCTATGGCCGGCCGAAGGGTTCGCGCGCCTGGAAGCCGATCCTGGCCAATCTCGATGAGGAGGCCTGGGTCAACTATCTGGGCTACTCGGATCCCGAGGACGCGATCTACCTGCAACAGCCCGGCCCGGAGGGCGACCAGGTCGTGCGCCGCCGCCTGACGGATGGCGCGACCGAGGCGGTTGGACACCCGGCCAAGGGCCTGTCGATTTCGGTGATGTTCGACCGCCGCAAGGGTTCGGCGATCGGCCTGGCCTCCGGTGGCGAGCAGACCGCAATCGAATGGCTCGATCCTGAGCTTGGCGGTGTCCATGCCGCGCTCGGCCGGGTGTTCAAGGGCAGGACGGTCAGCCTCTACGACTGGTCGGATGATCGGACCCGGTTTCTGGTGCGCGCGAGCGCCCAGGCCTCGCCGGCCGAGTGGTACCTGTTCGACAAGGCCCGCAAGGAGCTGTCGCCGCTCGGCGAGGAATATCCCGAGCTCAAGGGCGCCGTGCTCGGCCAGACCCGCTGGATCACCTACAAGGCCCGGGATGGCCTGGAGATCGGCGCCTATCTGACGCTTCCCCCTGGGGCGAGCCCGGGCGCGAAAGCGCCGCTGATCGTATTGCCCCATGGCGGGCCGCGGGCGCGCGACGGCAACGATTTCGATTGGCTCACCCAGTTCCTGGCCACCCGGGGTTACGCGGTGCTGCGCCCGCAGTTCCGAGGCTCGACGGGGTTCGGCCGCGCCTTCGAACTCGCCGGCCGCGGGGAATGGGGCGGGAAGATGCAGACCGACCTGCTGGATGGGATCGCGGCGGTCGCGGCCAGCGGCGAGGCCGACCCGGCGCGGGTCTGCATCGTGGGCTGGAGCTTCGGTGGATACGCGGCGCTCGCGGGCGCGACCCTGCACCCGGAGGCCTATCGCTGCGCCGCCTCGATCGCCGGCATTTCCGATGTTGGTCTGCTGGTGAAGGAGGAGCTGCAATCGTCGGGTTCGGAGTCCGCCACCATGCGCGATCTGAGGCGGCTGCTCGCGGGCGCCTCGCCCGACCTGATCAGCTCGACGTCGCCGCTGCAAAACGTGGCGGCCGTGCGTGCGCCGGTCCTGTTGATCCATGCCGACCGGGATCATGTGGTCGAGATCGAGCAGTCGGAAAAGATGGCCGCGGCGCTCAAGGCGGCGGCCAAGCCGGTGGATTTCCTGACGATCAAGGGCGACGACCACGGGCTCGCCCAGTCCGCCAATCGGGTGCAACTGCTCGAGGCCCTGGAGGCCTTCCTCGCGAAGAACCTGCCGGTGAAGCCCGGCGGCTAGAACCTGTGGGTCGGGTCATCGCCATGGGCGGTGTCGCCGAGGCCGGTGAGGTCGCCGGCAGCGCCTGAGGTCGAGAGGCCCGGCGGGATCGGCGCTTCCTTGTACTTGCGCACGGCGGCCTTGTGGGCGGCGATGGCGTCCAGCTCCGCCTGCTTGTCGCGGTTGAGGCCCTGGCCGAGATAGGCCGCGGTCTTCGAGCCCGCGCCGAGCCGTTCGGCGCAGCGGTCGCGCTCCTGGCGGGTCATGCGGACCATCTCCGGGCTGTCGCAGCCGACGCCGCCGAACCGCAGGGCGCGGCCGAGTTCGGGCTGGGTTCCGGGTGGATTGGGGCCCGGATGGGTGTCGGCCCCGGCGACCGGTCCGAGCGTGGCGACCGCGCGCCCCGGCGCCGGCGGGGCGACGAGCGGCGCGACCGGCAGGGGCTCGTGGCTGAGCCGTGGCGGGCGCGGCTTGATCGGCGTTTCGGTCCGGCGGTCCCGGTCGTGGCGCCGCGGCCTCGCCAGATAGACCGGCGCGACGGTGATCTCGAAGATCGGAGGCGGCTCCGGCGGCGAGCGGAGCCGGGGATGCTGCAGCGCCAAGGCGCCCAGCAGCAAGATGTGGCCGATCGCCGAGGCGATGGCGATCCCGCCGAGGCGGCGTGATGGGCTTGGCGCGGCCATGGTCAGTAGGGGTTCGGCAGGTCCGCCTCGGGGCTGAGCATCCCCGCGGGCGGCACGATAAAGCAGGGCAGGGGGCCGAGCTTCAATCCATGGGCCGGAACCTCGACATTGGCCGGCTTGCCGCCGCCGAAACGGATGTGGCAGCCCACGCCAGGCCCGTGGCCCTCGCTCCGCCGCGCCGCCTTCACCGCGTCATAATAGGCCTGCTTGTCGGCCGGCACGGCCTGGCCGAGCACCGCGACTTCGGCCGCGCCGCGGCCAAGGGCGTCTTCGCAGGCCTGGCGTTCTTCGCGCGAGAGGCTCGTCCGGTCGGCGCGCGCGCAGCCAAGCCGGCGGCGCAGGGTCTCGGCCATGCCGCCCAGGGCGCCGGCTTCCGCGGCCGGGCTCGGAAGGGGACCGGGCGCGGCGGGAAGCGGCGAGGGCTCGGCGAGATCGGGAGCCGCCGGGCGCGACGCGACATGGCGGGGTTCGGGTACACGCCGCCGGGACGCCCTGAGCCACACCGGCCGCTGCAGACGACTAACCAAGGCGAGCGGTCG
>CAMFHW010000505.1 GCA_945952175.1 uncultured Phenylobacterium sp.
GGGTGATGTAGGGCGTGCGCAGCAGGAAGCGCAGGGCGATGAAGGCGGTGAGCGCGTCCAGGCGATAGCCGACCACCATCGGGCAGCCGGCAAGCGCGAGTTCCAAGGTCACGGTGCCCGAGCAGGCGAGCGCGAAGGTCGCGGCCTTCATGGCGTCCAGCTTGGCGGCCTCGCCCTCGACCACATGCACGCGGTGCGGCCAGCCCGCCACCTGGGCCTTGATGGTCTCGGCCACGGTCGGCGCGGCGGGAATGACGATGGCGAGGTCCGGGCGCTCGGCCTTGAGGCGGATCACCGCGTCCTCGAACACGGGCATCATCCGGCGGATTTCGCTCGGCCGGCTGCCCGGCACCACCAGCAGGACCTGGGCGTCGGGCGCCACGCCGATCGAGGCACGGAAGGCCGCCGGATCGGCGCCGGAGAAATCGACGTTCAGGGCCGCATTGCCGACGAAGGTGGTCGCGAGCCCCTCGGCCTCGAACAGCGGGGCATCGAAGCTGTGGATGGTCAGCAGGTGGTCGACGGCCCGGGCGAGGGTCTTGGTGCGGCCCGGCCGGGTGGCCCAGACCTGCGGGCCGACATACTTCACGAGTTTCAGGCCCGGGTCCCGGGCGCGCAGGGCGTGGGCGACGCGCAGAGTGAAGCCCCAGGAGTCGATCAGCACGGCGACGTCGGGCTTCTCGCGGGCCGCCAGGGCGGCCGTGTCGGCGACGCGGCGCTTGATGCGCGGATAGGACAGCAAGCCGTCCACGAGGCCCAGGATCGAGATATCGGCGATGTCGAAGGGGCTGACGATCCCCTCCTCCCCCATCCGCACGCCGCCGACGCCGACAAGGCGCACGCCGTCGCCCAGCCGCCGCTTGAGCGCCCGCGCCAGGCCCGCGCCGCGATCGTCGCCCGAGGCCTCGGCGGCCACTAGCATGACGGTCAGGGGCCGGTTCACGGCTTGGGCGGCTCGACGCCGTAGATGAAGAGGCCGAGGTCGTCGGCCATCTCGACCACCTGGTCCCGGTCGAGCACCAGAAGGCGGCCGGCTTCCCCGACGATGCCCGCAAGCCCCGCCGCCGCGGCGCGCTGGACCGTGGCGAGGCCGATGGTCGGCAGGTCGACCCGGGTTTCCTGGATCGGCTTCGGCGCCTTGGCGATCACGCCCTTGTAGGCGCCCGGCTGGCCGCGAATGGCGGTGGGGATCTCGTTGGCCACGCGCCGCAGCATGGCGTCGGTGCCTTCCTGAGCCTCGACGGCGAGGACGAGGCCATCACAGACGACCGCCCCCTGCCCCACATCGAGCGCGCCGATCTGGCGGGCGACGTGGAGGGCGCGCTGGATGTCGGCCTGGTGCTCCGCTCCCGGCGCGACGCGGCCGAGCGGGCCGACGCCCAGGGTGAGGTCGCTCTTGGCCTCATGGGCGCCCTCGATGGCGAAGCCTTCCTTGGCGAACTCGTCCAGCACCACGCGCAGCAGGGCGTCGTCGCCATGGCGCGCCGCCCGAATCACCGCGGGCAGGATCGCGATACCCCTCAGGTCGGGCTTGAGCGCCTTGAAGTCCGGCCGCGCGACATTGCCGACCAGGCAGACCGAGGCGCAGCCCGCTCGCTTCAGGGTCTTGATGCACTTGCCGACCTCGGCCAGGCCGATGTCCGCTCCCGGGAACCGGGAGAGCTCCGGCCCCGCGAAGCCCTTCAGCCGGGCCACGAAGAATGGGCGACCGGCCTGCTCGCAATGTTCCGCGATCTCCACCGGCAGGGTTCCGCCGCCGGCGATGAGGCCCAGCTTGCCGCTCATCGGGCTAGACCTCGCGCTCCGGCAGGCAGAGCGGGCGGCTGCCGTCGGCGCGGATGAAGTCGATGATCTCCATCACCTCGGCGCAGTCGGAATAGGTCTCGACCGTGTCGTCCAGGCGCTCCTGGAAGGTGCCTTCGTCGGCGAACAGCAGGCGGTAGGCGGCGCGCATGGTGTTGATGGTCTCGCGGCTGAAGCCACGGCGCTTGAGGCCGACCAGGTTCAGGCCCTCGAGGTGGGCGTGGTTGCCCCACACCGAACCGTAGGGGATCACGTCCTTCACCACGGCGGCGAGACCGCCGACCATGGCGTGGCGGCCCACCCGGGTGAACTGGTGCACCGCCGCGAGGCCGCCGACGATCACGAAGTCGCCGAGGATGCAGTGGCCGCCGAGGGTCGCCTGCTTGGTCAGGATCACGTGGTCGCCGAGCACGCAGTCGTGACCGACATGGCTCTCGATCATGTAGAAGCCGTCGGAGCCAACCTTGGTGACGCCGCCGCCATTCACCGTGCCGGTGTTCATGGTGGCGTGCTCGCGGATGATGTTGCGGTCGCCAATGATCAGCTTGGTGTCTTCGCCGCGATAGGCCGTGTGCTGCGGCGGGCCGCCCAGCATGGCGAACGGATAGACCACATTGTCCTGGCCGAGCTCAGTGAAACCGTCGACCACGATGTGCGACACGAGTCGGGTGTTGGCGCCGATGCGCACATTCGGCCCGACGGTGCAGAAGGGTCCGACGGACACGCCGTCGGCGAGTTCGGCGCCGTCGGCGACGATGGCCGTGGGGTGGATGTCCTGGCTCATGAGGTCGGCGCCTCCTCCGCCGCCACCTTGTCGCCCACCATCGCGCGTCCGTGGAACTTGTAGAGGCCGCCGCGCGCCTTCATGACCCGCACATGCAGCTCGAGCAGGTCGCCCGGCCGCACGGGGTTGCGGAAGCGGCAGGCGTCCACCGAGGCGAACAGGATGGTCTTGCCGCGCGGATCGACGTCCATGGTCTTGGACATCAGGACCGCGCCGGTCTGGGCCATGGCCTCGATGATCAGCACGCCGGGCATGACCGGATAGTCCGGGAAATGCCCTTGGAAGAACTGCTCGTTGATGGTCACCGCCTTGATGCCGACGATGGACTCGCCGGCCACGAAGTCCTTCGCCCGGTCGACCAGGAGGAAGGGATAGCGGTGCGGGATGCGCGCGATGATCTCGCCGATATCGATGGCGCTCACCACATCCGCGGCCTGTTCAGTCATTCCGTGCTCCGTCGCGGCGCTTGGCCGCCGATTTGCTTACCCAGGCCACCTCCCGCAGCCAGTCACGGACCGGCTTGGCGGGGAAACCGCCCCAGATCTCGCCGGCCGGCACATTCCGCAGAACCCCGGCCGCGGCGCCGATCTGGGCGCCGTCGCCGACGGTGAAGTGGTCCGCCACGCCCGCCCGGCCGCCGAACCGGGCGCCGTCGCCGATCGTCACGCTGCCGGAGATGCCGGTGTGGGCGGCCATGACGCAATTGCGGCCGACCTTCACGTTGTGGGCGTTCATGACCAGGTTGTCGATCTTGGTGTTCTCACCG
>CAMFHW010000506.1 GCA_945952175.1 uncultured Phenylobacterium sp.
GGCCATGGCCGGGGCGCGGCGCGACATCCGCGTGAACACCGTCGTGCCGGGCCAGGTCGATACGCCGAACGGGCGCACCGCCGGCGCCGGGCGGCCCTCGCGCGGCCGCGGCGAGAACCTGCCCTTCCGCCGCCAGGCCACCGCCTGGGAGATCGCCTACGCCACGCTCTTCTTCCTCTCGGCCGAGAGCGTCTATGTCACCGCCCAGCACTTGGCGGTGGATTCCGGAATGATGGGGATGTGACCATGACCGACCTCGCCGAAGCCCGCCTGAAGACCGTGCGCGACCACATGGCGCTGGAGACCGTCCACGACTGGGATGCCGTGATCGCCACCTTCGAGCATCCCCGTTACGAGATGTACGGCTCGGGCAATGTGTTCGACGGCGAGGCGGCGGTGCGCGGCTATTTCGCGGCCTCGCGCACGCCCTTCCCGGACCAGGGCAACGAGATCATCGCCATCTCCCATTCCGACGACACGGTGCTTGTCGAGTTCTGGCTGACGGGCACCCATTCAGGACCGCTGCGGGTGAAGGGCGAGACCATCGCGCCCACGGGCAAGAGCTTCCGCGTGCGCATGGCGGCGAGCTTCGAGTTCGCGCCCGGCTCGGACAAGATCATCTGCGAGCGACCCTATTTCGACCAGGGCGCCGTCCTGCGCGCCTTGGACCTCGCCTAGGCGAACAGGGCGAGGCAGCCCGACGGTTCGAGCACCGCGTCGGCGCGTTTGCGATCGGCGTCCGAGAGCTTGCCGCGCGCGTCCCGCAGCCAGCCCAGACACTTGGCCTGATACGGGAACGGCTGCTGGGTCCAGGCCTGGCCGTCGACCGTGGTCTCGACTTCCGCCGCGCTGCTCATCACCGCCTTGGCGTTGGCCAGCATGACCGGCGGATAGACCCGGCCGATCTCGGTGAGCACGGCCGCCAGCGTCGGCGGCGGGGCGTCGATCGAGATCCAGTCGCCCTCCCCCGGCTCCAGGCCCGACAGATCCTCCATCATGCCCACCCAGGCGGCGACCCGCGGCGCGATCTGCTGGGTCAGCGCCATAGGCGTCGGGTCGAAATCGGCGAGCTGGGTGAGCTGACCATAGACCGCGAAATCGCACGAGGCCGGCCGCGAGCCGAGCATGTAGGGCTGGGCGCGCAGGTGGGCCTCGAAGGCCTCCAGGAAGCGGCGGTAGCTGGCCTCGATCACCGGGCCGGTCACTGCGTTGGAGCCGACATAGCGCAGCCGCCCGATCTGGCGCTCGGACACCGCCTTGCCGCGGGCCGCCAGGTCGGCGTCGGGGATCGAATAGCCGCGCCAGGCCGGCAGCATGGCCGCGGCCTTGGCGATGTCCGGCGCATAGGACCAGCGGTAGTGGAACATGGCCTTGGTCAGCCACTCGTCGGCGAAGTCCTCGATCAGCTCGTCGACGAAGGCCAGGGCCGGATCGGCCGGGATCAGGCTGCGGCCGGAATGGGCCTTTTCGAAGCGGCGGATCAGCGGCGTGGAGTCGGTGACCGCCTGGATCGCGCCCGTCTCGTCCGGCAGGTAGAAGGTCGGCAGCAGCGACACCTTCGGCGGGGGCATCGTCGCGACCAGGGGATTGGTCGGCAGCAGGAAACGATAGGCGATCCGGCGGTAGCGCAGCACCGCCAGCATCTTGCGAGTATAGGGCGAACCGGGCGCGCCCATCAGGGCGACGGGCTGGCTGTCGGACATGTTCCCTCCCATTCGCCACCGGCGCGGCGATCTATTGGCATGCAATATGCCATAAGGAAGGCGGTGGAACTAGCCGGCCTTGCGCTCGGCCTCCCACTGGGCGCGCAGGGTCGCGCTGGTCTCGCGGCTGCCGTCGGGGCTCCAGCCGGGCGGGCCGAACAGGTAGCCGGCGACCTCGCGCGGCGACCTCGCGCTCAACAGATCCTTGCCGATCCCGATCCATTCATGAAAGGCCGCACGCAGGACGTTGAAATCGCCAAGATTCTTGACGATCCCATAGCGGCATTTCTCCTCGTCCAGCTCCGGCTGGAAGGTGCCGAACATGCGGTCCCAGATGATCAGGATGCCGGCATAGTTGCGGTCGAGATAGCGCGGGTTGCGGGCGTGATGCACCCGATGGTGCGAGGGCGTGTTGAACACCGCCTCGAACCAGGCCGGCATCCGCTTGATCGCCTCGGTGTGGATCCAGAACTGGTAGACGAGGCTGATCCCCTTCTGGATGGCGATCTGGGCCGGCGAGAAGCCGAAAAAGGCCAGCGGGAGCCACAAGGCCCAGGTGCCGGAGACCCCGCCCGTCCAGGTCTGCCGCAGCGCCGTGGACAGGTTGTAGTGCTGCGACGAGTGGTGATTGACGTGCGCCGCCCACCAGAAGCGCCGCTCGTGGCTCAGCCGATGGAACCAGTAATAGGTCAGGTCCTCGAGGAAGAAGATCGCCACCCAGCCCCACCACGCGGTGAAGGGCACGGTGAAGATGCGATGCTCCCACACCCAGATGGTGGCTGCGAAGGCCGCACCGGCGGTCAGGAGGCCTGCGATCTGGCTGCCGAAGCCCATGGACAGCGAGGCCATGGTGTCGCGCGTCTCGTAGTTCGAAGGCGTCACCCGGAAGCGGGCCAGCGCGATCTCGAGGATCACGGCCAGCACGAAGAAGGGCACCGCGAGGGTGACGGGATCGAAGGGCGCGTGGATCATCGTCTAGGAGGCGGTCTTTCGGCCCTTGGCGGGCTTGGTGTTGGCGGCCTCGACCTCCGCGCCCAGCGGGGGCCAGGCGTCGAAGGCGAGCCGGGCGGCCGGGGCGGCCACGTCGGAGAGGTCGAGGCGCAGGACCCCATCGCGGAAGCTGGAGGCCACGGCCTGGGCCCAGGGGATGTGGCGCGCCACATAGCCGTCGCCCACCTCGCACAGCACCAGGGCCGCGGCGCCGGACCGCGCCAGGGCGCCGGCCCCGTCCGTGGCCACCCACAGGGCGTCGATCGGCCGGCCCGGAAACTCCTCGGCCATCAGCGCGCGGGCGCGGGCGTCGGTGAGCGGCGACATCGGCTTGGCGATCTTGGCCCAGGCGGCGAAGGCGATCAGCACGCCCACGGCGACGGCCGAGCCGGCGGTCTGCACCAGATAAGCGTGATTGAGAATGACGGCGTCCTCCGGTCGCGGAGAGTCGGCCCCAGGGCGGCGCCCGTCAAGCCGGTTGGGCGCCCTGGCGGAAAGCGCGCTAGGCTTCCGCAAAAGCGCATCAAGCACACATCCGAGGGAACGCCATGAAGGACTTCAACGGCAAGATCGCGGTCATCACCGGCGGCGGCACGGGCATGGGCCGCGAGCTGGCCCGCCAGCTGGTCGCCGAGGGC
>CAMFHW010000507.1 GCA_945952175.1 uncultured Phenylobacterium sp.
GACCGCGATGCTCGCCGCCGCCGGCCCGGCGGCCGCGCTGACGCCGCTCGGCTGGAGCCCCGACGCGGCGGCCCGGGCCGCCCGGGCGCGCGGCGGCGCGGTGCTGGAGGTGCAACCCGACCCGGACGGCGCGTCCGGCATGGTCCACGCCGCCATCGACCTGGCCGTTCCGCCGCAGGTGGTGTGGCGCGTGCTGACCGATTGCAGCCTCGCCCCGCGCATGGCGGCCGGGCTGAAGTCGTGCCGGATCGTCAGCCGCGATCCGGACGGCCGCTGGGACGTGCGCGAGCACGTGTCCAAGCCGAGCCTGTTCGTCCCGGCGCTGCGCAACGTGTTCCGGTCGGACTACGAGGCGCCGCGCGGCTTCGACTTCCATCGCGTCGGCGGCGACCTGCCGGTGTTCGAAGGCGCCTGGCGGCTGGCGCCGCTCGGCGACGGGTCGCAGACCCGGGTGATCTACGAGGCCCGCGCCAGCGTACCGATCGCCGCGCCCCGGCCGCTGGCCCGCGCGGCGCTGCGCCAGCAGGTGGGCGCGGCGCTCGCGGCCCTGAAGCGGGAGTGCTTGGCGCAGGCCGGCGAGGCGACTAAGCCGGGGGCATGAGCCCCGACCTTCCACCCGCCCTGCGCCTGGCCGCCGACCGGCTGCTGGAGGGCGTGGCGCGCAAGGGGCTGGCCGAGCGGGCGGGGCGGATCTCGCAGGCCTATCGCGCGGGCAGAACCTCGGCGGGCGTAGTCGCCGACGCGGCCGACGCGACCGCCTATGTCCTGGCGCGGCTGCCGGCGACCTACGCCGCGGACCTGCGGGCCTTCGTCGAGACCGCCGTGATCGCGCCGGACTTCGCGCCGCGCTCGCTGCTGGACGCCGGGGCGGGACCGGGCGGAGCGGGCTGGGCCGCGTTGGAGGCGTGGCCGGGGATCGCCGAGGCCACGCTGCTGGACAGCAACCGCGCGTTCCTGGAGATGGCTCAGACCCTGGCGGCCGAGGCGCCCGCGGCGCTGCGGGACGCGGCGCGGATCCGGGGCGACCTGACCCGCCCCGACGCCTGGCCCGCCGCCGACCTGGTGGTGGCGAGCTACGCCTTGGCGGAGATCGCGCCCGCGAACCTGGCCACCACGGTCGCGGCGCTTTGGGCCTCGACCCTGGGCGTGCTGGCGCTGGTGGAGCCGGGGACGCCGGACGGCTGGGGCCGGATCCTGGCGGCGCGAGACCAGCTGATCGCGGCGGGCGCGGAGGTGCTGGCCCCCTGCCCTCACGCCGCCGCCTGCCCGTTGGACGCGCCGGACTGGTGCCATTTCAGCCGGCGCCTGCCGCGATCGCGCGACCACCGCCTGGCCAAGGGCGCGGAGGTCCCGTTCGAGGACGAGAAGTTCATCTACCTCGCCGTGGCGCGGCCGGGCGTCGCGGGAGCGGAGCGCACCCCCCGCGTGCTGGCGCCGCCGCATCGCGCCTAGCCGGCAACGACGCTGAAGCTCTGCACGCCCGATGGCGCGCTCGAGACGCGGGTGGTCGCGAAGCGGGACAAGGCCGCCTATGCCGCGACGCGGCGGCTGAACTGGGGCGACACCCTCTAGGGCCGGTTTTTCGCGGGTCGCGCTTTCGGACGGCGAACCGGGACACTTCGCCTGAAAGCGCTCTAATGGGGCGGGTCGTCCTGCGGCGGCGGCGTGACGCCGTCCAGCAGATCGCCGACCTTGTCGTCCGGCGCGGCCTTGGCGGCCGGGGAATTGGCGGCCGGCGGCGGCGTGACGACGGGCGCGGCCGCGTTGGGATCGACCTCGTCCTTCTTCACCTCTTCCTCGTCGTCCTTCTTCTTCTCGGGCGGCGGGGGCGGCGGGGTCTCGTCGACCAGCGGCGTGGCCTCGGGCGCATCGAGCGCCGCGCCGGTTCCGGCGGCGGGAGCTTCGCCCGGCAGGCGGGACTTCTCCGGCGCGCCCTGGACGCCCAGCACGAAGCCCGCGATTGCGCAAAGGGCGATGAGCGCGGCCACCACCTTCAGCACGCCGCGCGGCATGGTCCACATCGGCCAGGCGCTGGTTTCTTCGCTCGACATGGCCCCATCACTAGTCCGCCCGCCGCGTGAGGGGAAGGGGCGCCGCGGCCGCACCGGAAACCGGACCGCCGATTGCAGCGAAAGAGGCCTCTGGACCGAAACGGGACACCGGCCATGGCCGCCACCCTCCTGCCCGACCTCACTCCGTCCCAGCGCCGTCGCGCGGGCCGCGAGGTCCTGAAATTCCACCACCGGCTGGACGAGACCGGCCTGTTCTCGGACGCCGCCCTGGCGCGGCTGATCGACGAGACGCCGCGCGAACGGATCTCGATCCGCACCAGCGCCGCCGGGGCCGAACCCTGGATCGCCGGCGAGGCGGGGCGGTTGAACGGCGCCGAGCTGGTGGCCGCCGCCCGCAAGGGCCGGATCTGGATCACCGTGCCGACCGCCGGGGCCATCCGCTATTGCCGCGTGCTCGCCCGGCTGATGGACGAATTCGCCCATGCCATGGGGCTGAAGGTGCTGGACGCCGAGGCCCAGGTGGTGATCGCCAGTCCCCGCACCGGCGCGGCCTTCCATGTCGATTCCGCCGAGACCATGGTGCTGCACGTGCGCGGCCACGAGACCTTGCAGGTCCATCCGCCGCGCGGCCTGACCGAGCGCAGGCTGGAGGCCATCCTGCGCGAGGAGGCCTCCCCCGACCTGCCCCCTGGCCAGCCGCTGGAAGGCGGCGCGACGCCCGTGTCGCTGCAATCCGGCGAGGCCGCCTGGTGGCCGCTGCACTCGCCGCACCGCACGGTGAACGGCGAGGGCCTGAACGTCTCGGTCGCGATCGCCTTCGTCTCGCCCCGCTCGCGGCGGGTCAACGGCGTGGTCTACACCAATGGCTTCCTGCGCCGCCGGCTCGGCCTGCACCCCGTGTCGAGCCGTACGCCCAGCCTCCTGCAGCCGGCCTACCTGGCGGCGGCCCGGCTCCTCCAGAGCCTGCGGCCCCACGGCGACGCGCCGCCCGCGCCCGCCCCGCGCTTCGAGGTCGATCTCGACGCGCCGGGCTGCATCCGCTGGCGCAAGGGCGAGCGCCCAGGGGCGCGGCGGGCGGCCTGACGGACACTCCTCCCCCGTCGGGGCCCCGCCCGCGCTTCGAGCGCGGGCGTTCTTCGCGGCGATCGACAAATCGTTGTCGATCGCATCCGGCTCGCAAGCGCGAGCCGGCGCTCATCACGGTGGCATTTGCCACCGCCGAATGACGGAGGGGGTTCAAGCCCACTCCGCCCTGCCCTTCAGCCCCCTCCGTCTCGTGGCTCCGCCACGATCCACCTCCCCCGGTG
>CAMFHW010000508.1 GCA_945952175.1 uncultured Phenylobacterium sp.
GCGCTGGATCCTTCGGCATGAGGGGAACGCCGCCGCCCCCGGCCGCCGGCCCCTCGGGGCTCTGGCTCGGGCGCGGGGGCGGCGACCATCGGCGTGCGGCCGGCTTCAGCATCGGTCCGAGCGCCGCCCGGCGCAGGGGAGAGGGCGGGGCCGCGCCAGGCAGGGGCGCTTCGGACATGCGGGTTCATCGCGGCCAGGGGAAAGCCGCCTTGCGCACCGCTTGGGCGCGCACCTCCGCCATCATGCTGGAAAACCAATCGGCCTCGCGCGCGCCCCTTGCGGGGTCCGATTCACGAGGCCCTGACCGCTCGTTCCGTGCGCCAGACGCAGGAACCACCGATGACGAAAACCTACCGGAATCTCGGAGGAAAGTCAAGAACAAATGCAGAACAACAATATCGCTGCGTCCCGCGACGTTAGGAACGTCACACACCGCGCCCACCCTGCCCCCAATCTGCAAGGCGACCACCTCGGATGAGGCTCTATCTCTCTTCGTCCCGCATGGGCTATCGCTTCGACCGCCTCGTGGACCTCGCCGGCCCGAAGGCCCGGGTCGCAGTGATTCCCAATGCCGCCGACTTCATCCCGGGCGTCGCCCGCGCCCTCTACCTGCAGCATGTGCTCAATCCCATCGAGCGCTTCCGCAAGTACGGGCTTCAGGCCAACGAACTCGACTTGCGCCACTATTTCGGCCGCCCCGCCAAGCTGGAAGCGGCGCTCGCGGACATCGGCGTCGTATGGGCCAGCGGCGGCAACACCTTCCTGTTGCGGCGCGCCATGCGCCAGAGCGGCTTCGACACCCTTCTCCGGCGCCGCCTGGCGGAGGACAGCCTCGTCTACGCCGGTTGGAGCGCCGGCGCGGTGATCGCGGGCCCCACCCTTCGTGGCATCGAGCAGATGGATGCGCCCGGTCGCCTCGCCCAAGGCTACGAACCCGCGCCCATTTGGGACGGCTTGGGCCTTCGGCCCTATGTCATTGTCCCCCACTTCGCCTCCAACCGCCCCGAGGCCGCGGCGGCCCGCTGCGCTCAGGTCCTCCAGGCCCGGGGCGTGCCCCACCGCACCCTGCGCGACGGCCAGGCGATCGTGGTCGAGGGGGATCGGGAGGAGTTGGTTTAGGCCACGGGCACGACCCGGCACGCCAAAGGATAGCCTTCCGCCTCTGCCGCCGCGCGCATGGCGACGACGGTAGCCGCCACGAAAGGTAGCAGGAACAGCGCCCGCCTGGCCGTGCGGAGGTGTAAAAGGCTCTACCGGGGCGTTGCGGGCTGCGCGGCGGCGGCCTTGGTGGCCTCCGCCTCAAGGTCCCGCACATGTTTGAGTAAGGCGATCGGAGCCCCCTGCTCGACGGGCCTGCTCCACGGATTCAACCCCACGCAGTAGCCGCTCATGTTGCCGCACTGGCGAACCTCGCCCGTCGCGTTGTCGACGACCACGATCACTTGGTCATCGTCTGCCAGTTCGGCGCGGGTGGAGTCTGTCGGCACGCTGGTACGTGCGATCTGTTTCCAAATTTCGCCGGGCCGGTAGATGCCGACGCCTGCATAACCCGCCTTGGCGGCCGAAGTTGCGGCGGGCGAGATCGCTGTCGTTCCGCAGCCGGCCAGGTTCCAACCCGCCAGCGCCACCGCCACAATCTGAAGTCTCATCCGCGCTCCCTCCGCGCCAGGAGTGTGCCACCATGGACGGCAAGCTAAAAGCGCCGTTCGCCGCAGACGGCGCAGCGCCTCCGTCTCTGGCGCCCTCCAGGCCCGGCGTCTCGCCCGGCGCCCCCGCCTCCGGATCAGATTCCGCCGCTGAGCCCTTCGTGGGAACGAAGAACGGATCACCTCGATCGCGCGCCCCTACCCCTCCCCCGCCGCCAGCAGGTCCAGCGCCACCTGCAGCACGGCCTCCAGGCGCGCCACCTCGCGCTCTGTCGCCACCGCCTCGCGCGGCGTGAGTTCGCGGCCGCAGATTAGGTCGCAGGCGGCCACCAGGTCGGGCTGGCCGCCCAGCCGCCGGCGGTAGAAGGCGAGCTTCGCGCGCGCCTGGGCCCGCGCCTCGGCCTGTCCGAGCACCGCGCGCATCGGCGTGCCGGCGGCCGGCCCGCCACCCGGCGCGAGATCGAGCGTCGAGCCGATCGCGGCCTCGGCCGCGGCCTTGCGGAACACCGCGCCGTAGCGTTCGCCCGCGCCATGCTGGTGGGCCGTGAGCCGCCCCTTCTTCGCCAGCCAGTCCAGCCCGGTCAGGCGCCGATAGACGCCCTCCCGCTCGCCCCGGCGACGGGTCGGCGTCTCGAAGCCCGCGCCGCGGGCGCGCGAGAGGCGCACGGTCTCGTCGACCCCGTCGGCCACCTCCCGCGCGTCGGCCCGCGCGCGGGCGCGCCGCTCCACCACCGACAGGCGTTCGCGCTCCAGGCGGGCGGCATCGCTCGCACGGGTCATGGCTGTCTCCTTCGTTGGGAAATGATCGGGTCTAGTGGCGTCGGGTGGATTCGAACGGCGGCTCGACCATCGCATCCGCCAGGCGATAGACCGTCTCCACCGCCACCTCGTCGCCCTCCATCAGGGCGAGCGCCGCGGCCGCGTGCACCATCACGGCCTTCAAGAAATGGCCGGGGTCGTCTAGGTCCGCATATCGCAAGGCGAACCCGACCAGGTCGCCCGCCAGCTCATCGTCGTCCGACATCGCCTAGCCGCCCGGCGGGATCATCGGGAGGCAGATGCAAACCCCGTCGCGCCCGACCCGCCGCTCCGAAAACGCCCAGAAGCCGCCGGCCGCGAGAACCGCCGTCACGTGCTTGTCGTGGCGCGCGAACTTGGGAAGCTGGCGATCCCCCGCGCCTCGCGCGGTCCGGGCGCGGAACACCCTCTCCAGGCGCTCGGCATCCGCGTGTTCCAGGCCCAGGCGCAACCGGGCGTCGGCCACCTGCGTCCCACTTTGACGTAGGACAGCATAATCATACCCATCGACGGGTTGGGGAGAATGACTGTGTTCCATGACGCCGACTGTAGAGAACATACAGGGAACGGGCAATCAATTTTTGTAGTTTACATACATTTTTTCCACTGTAAGTTTTCCGCATGGACGAACGCTTCCAGCGCCTGCGCCACGCGCGGATGGAGAAGGGTTACGACACCGCGGCCGCCGCGGCGGAGGCCTTCGGCTGGAACCGCAACACCTATGCTTCCAACGAAAACGGCAACGCCCCCTTCTCGTATCGCAAGGCCAAGGAATATGCGGCGGCTTTCGGCGTGCGCCCGGAGTGGCTCTATGACGCGTCAGGCGCCATGCGGGCCGCCAGCCAGGCGGGGCTGGTGCGCGTGATC
>CAMFHW010000509.1 GCA_945952175.1 uncultured Phenylobacterium sp.
TGGAATTCCTGCTGATCAACCACCCGCTGGATTGCCCGATCTGCGACCAGGGCGGCGAGTGCGACCTGCAGGACCAGGCCATGGGCTATGGCCGCGACGACAGCCGCTATGCGGACAACAAGCGCGCGGTCGAAGAGAAGGCCATGGGCCCGCTCATCAAGACGGTGATGACCCGCTGCATCCAGTGCACGCGCTGCGTCCGCTTCGTCACCGAGGTGGCGGGCGTGCCGGACATCGGTCTCATCTCCCGCGGCGAAGACGTTGAAATCACGACCTATCTGGGCAAGGCGGTCGCCTCCGAACTGTCCGCCAACGTCATCGATCTCTGCCCGGTCGGCGCCCTGACCTCCAAGCCCTATGCGTTCAACGCGCGGCCCTGGGAGCTGAAGAAGACCGAGAGCGTCGACGTGATGGACGCGCTGGGCTCGGCGATCCGCGTCGACAGCCGTGGCCCCGGCGTGCTGCGCGTCCTGCCGCGCCTCAACGAGGACATCAACGAGGAGTGGATCAGCGACAAGACCCGCTATGCGGTGGACGGCCTGTCGCGGCAGCGCCTCGACAAGCCCTATATCCGCAAGGCCGGCAAGCTGGTTCCCGCGACCTGGGCCGAGGCCCTGGACCTCGTGGCGAGCAAGCTGAAGGCGGCGCCCGCCGACCGCATCGGCGTCATCGCCGGCGACCTGCAGGACGCCGAATCCATGAAGGCGGCCAAGGACCTGTTCACCGCCCTCGGCAGCGCCAATATCGACTGCCGCCAGGACGGTATGGCCCTCGGTGACGGCCCGCGCGAGAGCTGGCTGTTCAACGCGACCATCGCCGGCATCGAGCACGCCGACGCGATCCTGCTCGTCGGGACCAATCCGCGCCTCGAGGCGCCGGTGCTCAACGCCCGCCTGCGCAAGCGCTGGCTGGCCGGCGCCCTGCAGGTCGCCGTCATCGGCGAGCAGGCCGACCTGACCTACGGCTACGAGTATCTCGGCGCCGGTCCCCAGAGCCTGGCGGCGCTCGCCAGGTCGAAGACCGGCTTCGCCAAGCTGCTGAAGGACGCCAAGGCCCCCGCGATCATCCTGGGCGCCGGCGCGCTCGGGCGCGCGGATGGCGCGGCGGTGGCCAAGGCCGCGGCCGGCGTCGCCAAGGCCTTCGGCATGGGCTGGAACGTCCTGCATTCGGCGGCTTCGCGGGTCGGCGGGCTGGACCTCGGCTTCGTGCCGGGCGAGAGCGGCAAGGCCGCCGGCCAGATGGCGGCCAAGGGCGGCCTCGACGTGCTGCTCCTGCTGGGCGCCGACGAGATCGACGTCTCGGCCTCCGACGCCTTCACCGTCTATCTGGGCACCCACGGCGACGCCGGCGCGCACAAGGCGGACGTGATCCTGCCGGGCGCGGCCTATACCGAGAAGGACGGCATCTACGTCAACACCGAAGGCCGGGTTCAGCTCGGGAACCGGGCGGTCTTCCCGAAGGGCGAGGGCCGCGAGGACTGGTCGATCCTGCGCGCGCTCAGCGAGCGGGTCGGCCAGAAGCTGCCCTATGACAGTCTGGCGCAGCTGCGCGCCAAGCTGTTCGAGGACCATCCGAGCTTCGGCCAGATCGACTACGCCCCGGCCGGGACCGCCGACCTCGCCGCGATCGGCGGGGCGGGGGAGCTCGGCGACGCGCCGTTCGCGAGCCCGATCAAGGCCTTCCATCTCACCAACCCCGTGGCGCGCGCCAGCGTGACCATGGCCGAATGCGCCGCCCAGGTCTCGGGCGTCGCCAAGATCGCCGCGGAGTAGGCCATGGACGCCGCCACCAACTTCTGGGCCACGCCGGGCGGCTGGACCCTGATCACCCTGGGCCAGATCCTCCTGGTCCTGGTGCCGCTGCTCCTGCTGCTGGCCGTGCTGATCGTCGCCGACCGGAAGATCTGGGCCGGCGTCCAGATGCGCAAGGGCCCGAACATGGTCGGTCCCTGGGGCTGGCTGCAGGCCTTCGCCGACCTTCTGAAGTTCGTGCTGAAGGAAGTCGTGATCCCCGACGGGGCCGACAAGTTCGTCTTCCTGCTGGCCCCGGTGCTCACCTTCGCGCTCGCCTTCGTCGGCTGGGCTGTGATCCCGTTCGCGCCGGGCTGGGTGGTCTCCAACGTCAATGTGGGCGTGCTGTACCTGTTCGCGATCAGCTCGCTGGGCGTCTACGGCATCATCATGGGCGGCTGGGCCTCGAACTCGAAGTACCCCTTCCTCGGCAGCCTGCGCTCCGCGGCTCAGATGGTCTCCTACGAAGTCTCGATCGGCTTCGTGATCATCACCGTGATCCTGTTCTCCGGCACGATGAACCTGCAGACCATCGTCGAGCTGCAGGCCGGCGGCTTCTGGAACTGGAACTTCCTCGGCGGCGGGCTGAAGAACCTGCCGATGGCCGTGGTGATGATCCCGATGTCGGTGGTCTTTTTCATCTCGGCCCTGGCCGAGACCAACCGCCCGCCCTTCGACCTGCCCGACGCCGAGTCCGAACTCGTGGCCGGCTACCAGGTCGAGTATTCCTCGACCCCCTTCCTGCTGTTCATGATCGGCGAGTTGGCCAACATCGTGCTGATGAGCGCGATGGCCTCGATCCTGTTCTTCGGCGGCTGGCAGGCGCCCTATCCGACCGACTTCATGAAGGACTGGCCGGCATGGCTCGCGAGCCTCCACGGCTTCGTGTGGCTGTTCGCCAAGACCATGTTCTTCTTCTTTCTGTTCGCGATGGTGAAGGCGATCGTGCCGCGCTACCGCTACGACCAGCTTATGCGGCTGGGCTGGAAGGTGTTCCTGCCGTTCTCGCTGGCCGCCGTGGCCATCGTCGCCGCTTGGCGAGTCTACGGACCGGTGGCCGGCGCATGAGGACGATCCTTCCCATGCTCGCCGCGCTTGGCCTCTCGGCCTGCGCCATGGCCGGCGCCAACGGCGACGTGGCGACCTACGACACGCTGAAGGTCGCGCGCACGGCCTGCGCCGACAAGGGCGAGGAGCTGGTTCTCAAGCCGGCGGGCAACGCCCAGCGCCTGTCGGCCTATGAGTGCAAGAGAAAGTAGACGGCCATGATGAACCGCATCTCCCAGGCCATCAAAGGCGCCGCCCTCTCGGACTTCACGGGCGCCTTCTTCCTCGGCCTGAAATACATGGTCCGGCCGAAGGCCACGGTGATCTATCCCAACGAGCGTGGCCCGCAGTCGCCGCGCTTCCGGGGCGAGCACGCCCTGCGCCGCTATCCCAACGGGGAAGAGCGCTGCATCGCCTGCAAGCTCTGCGAGGCGATCTGCCCGGCCCAGGCCATCACCATCGAGGCCGAGC
>CAMFHW010000510.1 GCA_945952175.1 uncultured Phenylobacterium sp.
CGACGAGGCTGTCTACGGCCTGCCGGAAGTGAACCGCGAGAAGATCCGCCAGGCCCGCCTGATTGCGGTGCCGGGTTGCTACCCGACCGCGACCCAGCTGGGCCTGATCCCGCTGCTGGAGGCCGGCCTGCGGCTGTTCCCCTCGATCGCAGGCGCGGTCCATGCGGGCCAGGCGGCGGTGCGGGCGGCGACACCGGACGGGCTGCCGCTCGTCGGGCGCGGGGCGCATCCCGACGTGCTGCTGGCGGTGGGCGCGCGGCGAAACGGCTGGCTGTTGGCGCCGCTGGTCGCCCGCGTGCTGACGGCTTGCGTGACGGAAGGGGAGCCGGGCCCCTATGCCGCCCGGCTCGACCCGATGCGGTTCGACCGAGGGGAGGGGCGATGAGCGCGTTCGAGTTCACCGAGGACCAGGAAGCGATCCGCGAGAGCGTGACCCGGCTCTGCGCGCGGTTCGACGCCGCCTATTGGCGCGAGGTCGACGAGACGGGGAACTTCCCCGAAGCCTTCGTGGGCGCGATGGCCGAGGGCGGCTGGCTGGGCACGGTGCTGCCGGCCGAGCTGGGCGGGGCGGGTCTGGGCCTGACCGAGGCGGCGATCATGATGCAGGCCGTGGCCCAGTCGGGGGCGGGCTTCTCGGGCGCCAGCGCCATGCATCTGAACATCTTCGGGCCGATGCCGGTGGCCAAGTATGGCTCCGAGGCCCTGAAGAAGAAGGCGATCCCCCGCTTGATCTCGGGCGAGGACAAGATCTGCATCGGGATCACCGAGCCGGACTCGGGGCTCGACACCACCAGCCTGACCACCCGGGCCGTGCGGACCAATTCCGGCTATGTGATCTCGGGCCGGAAGGTGTGGACCACCATGGCCCAGCGCGCGAACAAGATGCTGATCATCGCGCGCACCACGCCGCGGGAAGAGGTGAAGAAGGCCACCGAGGGGCTGTCGCTGTTCTATACCGACTTCGACCGCTCGAAGATCAGCGCCACGGTGATCCCGAAGATGGGCCGCAAGGCGGTGGAGTCGAACAGCGTCTTCATCGACAACCTGGAAGTCCCGGCCGAGGACCTGATCGGCGAGGAGGGGCGCGGATTCTACTATCTGCTGGACGGGCTGAACCCCGAGCGGGTGCTGTTCGCGGCCGAGGCCGTGGGGCTCGGCCGCGCGGCCCTGGCGCGGGCGGTGACCTACGCCAAGGAGCGGGTGGTGTTCGGCCGGCCGATCGGCCAGAACCAGGGGATCGCCCACCCGCTGGCCAAGTCCTGGGCGGAGCTGGAGGCTGCGAACCTGATGGCCTTCAAGGCAGCGGCCCTGTTCGACGCCGGCAAGGACTGCGGCGCCGAGGCCAATGCGGCCAAGTATCTGGGCGGGGAGGCCGGCTTCCACGCCTGCGAGACGGCGATCCTCAGCCACGGGGGGATGGGCTATGCAAAGGAGTTCGACGTGGAGCGCTATTTCCGCGAATCGATGATCGCCCGCATCGCCCCGATCAGCCGGGAGATGGTGTTCAACTTCATCGCCGAGCGCGTTCTGGGTCTGGCGAAGAGTTACTGACCGCTGGCGAAAAAGTTCGGAAGAATTGTCGAGGCGTGCCGCCGGTCGCCGTCCTTCGCGCAGACCAAGCAAGGAGACATGCAAATGGCCGACCTCGTCCTGACCACCTACGACTGGGTGCCGGAGATGCCGCGGGGCTTCGTGCGGGACCTGCGCATCCGCTGGGCGCTGGAGGAGGCGGGCCTGCCCTACCGCGTCGAGAGCACGCCGTTCAGAGGCAAGGTTCCCGAGCACTTCGCCCACCAGCCATTCGGCCAGGTGCCGTGGCTGACCGATGGAGACATCTCGATCTTCGAGAGCGGGGCGATCCTGCTGCATCTGGCGCGAAAGAGCGAAAAGCTCATGCCACGCGATCCGGCCGGCGAGGCCGAGACGCTGCAATGGACGATCGCCGCGCTCAATTCGATCGAGATGGTGTCCGTGCCCTGGTGGTTCCTGGAGGTGACCGGCGAGCCGAACGGCCAGCTGGCCGGCTGGCTGCAAAGCCGCCTCGACCACATGGAAGGAATCCTGAAGTCGCGCGAGTGGCTGGCGGCCGACCGCTTCACCGTCGCCGACCTGCTGATGGCCGACGTGCTGCGCGTGGAGAAGGTCCGCGCCTTCGGGGATCGGCCGGCGACGGAAGCCTATGTGGCGCGGATCACGGATCGCACCGCGTTCAAGAAGGTGCACGCCGATCAGATGGCGCACTTCGCCGCCGCCGACTGACCAGGACCGCCGCCGGAGCACCGCCCCGGCGGCGGCTTCGCCTAGCCCAGGCTGAAACGGATCGGGATGCGGACGTTGGCGCCGTCGACGGGGCGACCGTCCTCGGTCTGCGGGCTCATGCGGAAATAGGGGGCGAGCTTGAGGGCGGCGCTCCCGAAGCCCGCGTCGGCCGGGGTTTCGCCCACGACACTGCAGTCGTGGACCGCGCCATTCGCGGCCACCGTGCAAGAGAGGGTGGCTTGGCCGGAGATGTTCCGCCGCACGGCGGTGTCCGGATAGAAGCGCTCGAACTCCCGCGCGCCGGGCTTCTTGAGCCAGGTCGGTCGGATGGTCTCGACCGTGTGCGTCGGTGGCGGCGTGACGGTGGCCAACTCGACCGGCTTCTGGGGCGGAGGCTGCGGCGTCGGATCGATCGGCAGGGGCGGGACGTCGATCGTCGCGGTCGCGTTGACCGGCGGATGCACGGGCGGCAGTTCGTGCTGGCGCGGATGCGGAATCGGTGTCGGCGGCGGTGGCGGCTTCACCGGCCGGTAGATGTCGACCTTGATGCCCGGATCCTCCTCGACCTCGGCCGGGGGCGGGGTGAAGCGCTGGATGGCGAGATAGACCGCCAGGCCCGTGTGGAAGGCGGCGGACAGGCCGATGGCGACGATGGCGCCGCGCGACAGGCGCCGGCGGACCGGGCGGACGGGCAGGCCTGGATAGGCTGGAACCAGTTGACGGATGACCATGGACGAACTCCCTCTCTTTCGCCCCCTGGCGATGAGAGTCGCGCTCGGATTACGGCTGTAGATTGATCGGCCGGCGCCAAAGCTGGGCCTTAGTGCGGCGGCTCGCCGCAAGCGTGGCCAAATGGGGGCGGGGGACCGCTCGCGACAGTTATGGTTAGCGGGCTGTTAACCCTACACCCGGCAATTCTTGCCCATGGCCATCCAGGGTTTGAGGGGTGTCGTCGAAGCCGCCATCCCACGCGCGTCCAACGCGACGGGGGAGGACTTCACGTTCCTGATGAAGACGGCCAATCGCGAGAGCGGGTACAACCCGCG
>CAMFHW010000511.1 GCA_945952175.1 uncultured Phenylobacterium sp.
TCACCCGCGCCGACCGACTGGTCGAGACGGCGGAGGCGGTCGTCTGATGGCGAGGAAGCGCATCAAGGGCGTGAAGGAATATGACGGCCCGGCCGGTGGCTGGGGCGCGCTGAAGGCGGTGGCGGGCGCGCTCGCCGACCAGCACACGGTGGTGGAGGGCGGCCGCACCCTGATGTCGGCCAACCAGCCGGAGGGTTTCGACTGTCCGGGCTGCGCCTGGCCCGATCCCAAGCACACCTCGTCCTTCGAATTCTGCGAGAACGGGGCCAAGGCGGTGGCCTGGGAGTCCACCTCGCGCCGCGCGACGCCCGAAGTCATCGGCGCCCAGACCGTGACCGAGCTGCGGACCTGGAGCGACCACCAGATCGAGGATCTCGGCCGGCTCACCCATCCGATGGCCTATGACGCGGCGAGCGACCGCTACCTGCCGATCGGCTGGGACGAGGCCTTCACTCAGGTCGGCGCTGCGCTGAAGGCGCTCAGCCATCCGGATCGCGCAGAGTTCTACGCCTCGGGCCGGGCCTCCAACGAGGCGGCCTTCCTGTTCCAGATCCTCGGCCGCCGGGTGGGGACCAACAATTTCCCCGACTGCTCGAACATGTGCCATGAGCCGACCAGCGTCGGCCTGCCGGACTCCATCGGCATGGGCAAGGGCTCGGTCAGCCTGGAGGATTTCGATCACGCCGACCTGATCTTCTGCTTCGGGCACAATCCCGGCACCAATCATCCGCGGATGATGGCGACCTTGCGCGAGGCCGCGCGGCGGGGCGCGAGGATCCTGGCCTTCAACCCGCTGAAGGAGCGGGCGCTGGAGGTGTTCGCCTCGCCGCAGGACCCGGTGGAGATGGCGACCTTGTCGGCCACGCCGATCGCCTCGCGCTACTATCAGGTGACCATCGGCGGCGATGGCTGGGCGGTGCGCGGGATCATGAAGGCCGTGCTGGCGCTCGACGCGGCGGACCGTGCGGTGGGCGGCCCGGGCCATCTCGACCGGGACTTCATCGCCGTGCACACCGAGGGCTTCGAGGCGCTGGCGGAGGGCCTGCACGCGCTGGACTGGCCGCGGATCGAGGCGGGCTCCGGCCTCAGCCGCGCCCAGATCGAGGAAGTCGCCGGCCACTATGTCGAGGCCAAGGCCGCCATCCTCTGCTACGGCATGGGCCTGACCCAGCACCTCGGCGCGACCAGCACGGTGCAGCAGTTGGTCAACCTCCTGCTCCTGCGCGGCAATATCGGGCGGCCCGGCGCCGGCATCTGTCCGCTGCGGGGCCATTCCAACGTCCAGGGCGCGCGCACCGTGGGCGTGGCCGAGAAGCCGGCGGCCGCCTTGCTGGATGCGATCGAGACGGCGTTCGGCTTCGCTCCGCCTCGCCATCACGGCCATACGGTGGTCGAGACCATCGCGGCCATGGAGCGCGACGAGGTCGAGGTGTTCATCGCGCTCGGCGGCAACTTCGCCGTGGCCGCGCCGGATCCGACGCGCACCTTCGCCGCGATCCGCAGGGTGGGCCTGACCGTCCACATCGCCACCAAGCTCAACCGCACCCACCTGCTGCACGGCCGGGCGAGCCTGATCCTGCCCTGCCTGGGCCGTACGGAGATCGACGTCCAGGCCGGTGGCCGCCAGGCGGTGACGGTCGAGGACTCCATGTCGATGGTGCACGCCTCGCGCGGGCTCAATCCGCCGGCCTCCGAGCATCTGCGGTCCGAGCCGGCTATCGTCGCCGGTATCGGCCACGCCCGGTTCGGCGCGGGCGACGTGGTCGACTGGCTGGGCCTGGTCGCCGACTACGACCGCATTCGCGAGCGGATCGAGGCGGTCTTCCCCACGACCTTCACCGATTACAACGCCCGCATTCGCGTGCCCGGCGGCTTCCGCCTGCCGGTGCCGCCAGCCGACCGCCATTGGACCACGCCGTCGGGCAAGGCCCAGTTCCTGGTCCCGACCGGGGAGGGGGAGGGCCTGCGCCGCGGCGACCCCGAGGTCTTGCTGCTGACCACGGTGCGCAGCCACGACCAGTACAACACCACCGTCTACGGCCTGAACGATCGCTATCGCGGCGTGTTCGGCCGCCGCGACGTGGTTTTCGCCCATCCGCAGGACATCGCCGAGCGGGGCCTGAAGCCCGGCGACCTGATCGACCTGGAGGCGGCCTTCGATGGTGGCGCTCGGGCCGTGCGGGGCTTCACCCTGGTGGACCGCGACCTGCCGCGCGGGTGCCTGGCGGCCTATTATCCCGAGGCCAATGTGCTGGTGGCGCTGGACGATCACGACGCCCGCAGCGGGACGCCGGCCTACAAGTCGATCCCCGTGCGGCTGAAGGCGCACGCCCGCGCCTGACCCCAGGGGAAGTGGTCCGGCGCGACCGGGCTGAATGGCGCTACGGCGCGTGGCGGCCGGCCCCTATCTCTTGGCTGCGCCCCGAGCCTGCTTCGCGAGGCGTTCTCCCCGACCCTCCGCGAGGTTCCATGCCGCGCCGCCTCTCGACGCGCCTCCGCAGCCTTTTGCTCGCCCTCATCGTCCTGGCGCCGGCGCGCGCCGCGGCGACCGAGGAGACCCCGCGCCAGGCGCTGGGCGACGCCTGGTGGACGGGGCCGCTGCTGGCGCCGAGCCCGGCGACCCTGCCGAGGGGCCACATCCTGGTGGAGCCCTATCTCTTCGACGTGCGGCCCCGCACGCACATCGATCGGGACGGGAACCGCACGGCCGTCCCGCGCGACGACAATGGCGGCTCGCTGACCTACCTGCTCTATGGGCTCACCGACGAGGTCACGGTCGGAGCCGTACCCCACTTCGGCTATCGCCGCGCGGCCGACGGTGGCCACAGCACGGGCGTGGGTGTCGGCGATCTCACGATCCAGGCGCAGTACCGGCTTCGCGCCTATACGCCTGGAAGCTGGGCTCCCGCTCTGGGTGTGGTCCTCCAGGAGTCCCTGCCGATCGGCCGCTACGACCGCCTCGAGGGCCGACCCGACGACGGCTTCGGCAGCGGCGCCTATGCGACGACGCTCGGGCTCTATTCCCAGACTTATTTCTGGACGCCCAACGGCCGGATCCTGCGCACGCGCCTGGACCTGTCCTACACCGTCTCCGCGGACGCCAAGCTTCGCGGCCAGAGCGTCTACGGCACGCCGAGCGGTTTCCGCGGCCGGGCGAGCCCGGGCGACAGCTTCAACGCCGACCTGGCCTTCGAATACAGCGTCACCCGAAACTGGGTGCTGGCCATGGATCTCGCCGCGCAGCGGGATTGGTCGACGAAGGTCTCCGGGACCGCCGGCGGCGCGGCCC
>CAMFHW010000512.1 GCA_945952175.1 uncultured Phenylobacterium sp.
GCAGGGCCGGAGCCATCTTGTTGCAGAGCGTGCCGGCGACGATCATCACGTCGGACTGGCGCGGGCTGGCGCGCGGCGCGAAACCGAAGCGCTCGACGTCGTAGCGCGGCATCGAGGCGTGCATCATCTCGACGGCGCAGCAGGCCAGGCCGAAGGTCATCCACATCAGCGAACCGGTGCGGGCCCAGGTGATCAGGTCATCTGCGGCCGCGGTGATGAAGCCCTTGTCGGCCAGCGTCTGGGAGACGCCGTCGAAATAGGGGTCGTGCAGCTTCGGGTCGTAGCCCTCGACCGTCGTGCGGCCGGCCGAACCGGCGGGAACGATCACTCCCATTCCAGGGCTCCCTTCTTCCATTCGTAGACGAAGCCCACGGTCAGCACGCCCAGGAAGGTGATCATCGACCAGAAGGCGTACTGGGCCACCTCATGCGGCAGCTTCATCAGCGTCACCGCCCAGGGGAACAGGAACGCGACCTCGAGGTCGAAGATGATGAAGAGGATCGAGACCAGATAGAATCGGACGTCGAACTTCATCCGGGCGTCGTCGAAGGCGTTGAAGCCGCATTCGTAGGACGAAAGCTTCTCCGGGTCGGGGGCCTTGGGGGCCAGGATCGCGGAGGCCAGGATGAAAATCACCCCCAGAGCCGTCGAGATCCCTAGGAAGATCACGATGGGGAGGTACTGCAGGAGAAAGGCGTTCATGGATTCCTCAGAGGAGTCGCGCGCCCTTCTAGACCACCCTTGCGCAGGGTTCAAACGGCGGTTTGCTGAGGCGAAACCGACGGAACGCGGGTCTTCCGGATGTGGCGAATGTGATCATTTCCCATTCGCGTGTTGACACGATTCCGGTCGGGACATATCAGACGCGCCTCGCGGCGACGCGAGCGCCAAGTGCGGATGTAGCTCAGTTGGTTAGAGCGCCGGCCTGTCACGCCGGAGGTCGCGGGTTCGAGCCCCGTCATTCGCGCCACTTCCCCAGAAAATCCAGAGTTCAAGGCGCCGATCGCATCGGGGTTCAGGCCTGCGCGGATCGTCGCATGGCGGCGCGCGCGGCGGCCGGATCCCGGGCCAGCCCCGCCAGATAGTCCTCCATGACGGCCTGCATCGCGGCCTGCGCCCGTTCGGGCGGGATCGCCCATTCCTTCAGGTGGGCGTCGACATGCATGCGCGCCAAGCCATAGGCGAGCGCGCGGGCCTGGAGGTGGATGAGGTCGAGGTCGCCGTCGCGCAGCAGGTCGCTGGCCCGGGCCTCGGCGAAGATGGCGCCCATCTCGGCCCGGATCGCCGCGGCGCGGCCCGACAGGATCTCGGATCCCTCGAAGTCGATCCCCGGCCGGTCCCCGACCACGCGATAGTGAGTCGGGTTCGCGACCGCCCAGCCGAAGTAGGCCCGGCCGATAGCCGCCAGGCGTGCGAACGGATCATCGGTCGCCAGGCCTGCCAGCCCGGCGTCGACCGCCTCGGCCAGCTTCCTCATCCCCTCCTCCGCCACCGCGGTCATCAGCGCCATCCGGGTCGGGAAGTGGCGGAACGGCGCGCCGGACGAGACCCCGGCCCGGCGGGCGGCTTCGCGCACGGTGACGCCCTCGGCGCCACGTTCCTCCACCAGGGCGACGGTCGCCGCGATCAGCGCTTCGCGCAGCGCGCCGTGATGATAGGTCGCGCGGGTTGAGGCGGTTTCCGGAGAGGTCATGGCCGCGTTGTAGCACGCGAATGTAAGCGGCGCTTAAATATCGTTGACGCCGCGAAGGCGGCAGATGTAAGCGTTGCTTACCCTTCGGCTTATGGAACCCCTGACATGCGTCGTCTCATCGTGACGGCCGCCGCCGCGGCCGCCCTGCTCGCCTGCGCCCCCGCCAACGCCCAGCCCGCGCCGCCGCTCGGCGTGTGGCGAACCGCCAGCGGCAACCTGGATGTGGCGATCGCGCCCTGCGGCGCCGCGCTCTGCGGCACGGCCGTGAAGGTGCTGGCCAACCATTCCATGGCGGCCGGCCAGGCGCAGAAGGCCCCGCCAGCGCAGGTCGGCCTGAAGGTGCTGACCGATATCCGGCCGGCGCGCCCGGGCGTCTGGAGGGGCCGGCTCTACAATCGCGAGAACGGCAAGACCTACGACTGCCTGATCGAGCCGCAGGGCGCGGACGCGATCAAGCTGCGCGCCTATGTGCTGATCCCTCAGATCGGCAAGGATCAGGTCTGGCGCCGCTCCCGCTAGAGCGCCGCGCCGTCGTCTTCAGGAGACGCTTCCCGAGACGGGGTTGGGCCGGGGCTGAAGGCGCAAGCTCCGCGTGAGCCAGGCCCGCAGGTCGTCGGTCCTGGATTCGTAAAGGTGATGGAAGGCCATGGCCGCGAGCGCGATGGCCGCCAGCATCATG
Organism: uncultured Phenylobacterium sp.; assembly: GCA_945952175.1. Lineage (GTDB taxonomy): Bacteria > Pseudomonadota > Alphaproteobacteria > Caulobacterales > Caulobacteraceae > Phenylobacterium. The sequence continues at coordinate 2,373 of CAMFHW010000512.1, forward strand.
GCGATCAACCCAAGGCTCGCCGGCCCCGGCGAAAGCCGCTCGACCGGCAGCCACCCCGCCCGATTGGCCAGGAAGGCGATGAAGGCGACCACCGGCAGGTGGGTCACATAGAGAGAATAGGAACGCCCGGCCATCCAACGATCGAAGCGCGCGTTCAGGCCCCGCTCGTCTCGTGGGAAGCTCGACAGGAAGACCGCGAAGCCAATCCCGATCAATGGATCGGCGCCGCGGCGGCCGAGGATCGGCAACAGGACGCCGACGATGCAGACGGCCAGGCCGGCATAGCGTAGCCAACCGGGCGCCGCGCCGCGTTCCGCCACGACGGAGGCCGCGGCCCCCGCGGTCCAGATCAGCCAGAGCAGGGCCGCATAGGGCTGGCCGAACCCGATGAAGACATTGGCCACCGTGATCACGCAGATCGTGGTGCACAGCAGCGCCCGGGATCCCGAGCGCCGAGCGATGAAGTTCGCCGCAACCACGGCGCCGGGGAACAGGAAATAGAACAACCACTCGAAGCCCAACGACCAGAGCGGCACGGCGGTCCCCATGGTCTGGGTGAAGGCCTCCAGCGAGAAGATCGCCGAGATCACCTCGATTGGCCCGTAGCGATCGAAGGCCGCCGTTTCGCCGAAGATCGCGCTCGGCCAAACCGTCGCATAGACGGGGTTGTCGCCGTCGATCAGGTAGGCCAGCCCATCGAGGCACATGGTCAGCAGCAGGGCCGGGATCAGCACGATATAGATGCGGGAGAAGCGCGCCACGGCGTAGGAGCTGAGCTTGAGGTCGTTGCGCCGCGCCAAGAGGCCGCCGCCGACCAGATAGCCGCTCAGCACGAAGAAGATCACGAGCCCGCTAAGGCGGAGGTGCATATATACTGGGGTCAAAGAGAAGGCAGATCGCCACAGCGCCGTGG
>CAMFHW010000513.1 GCA_945952175.1 uncultured Phenylobacterium sp.
GGACATGGATCCGGAGGAGATCCACCAGCTCGGCCTGCGCGAGGTGGCCTCCATCCACGCCCAGATGCTGGAAGTGATGAAGGAGACCGGGTTCCAGGGCGATTTCCCGGCCTTCCTGACCTATCTGCGCACCGACCCGAAGTTCTACGCCAAGACCCCGCAGGAGCTGCTGAACGACGCGGCCTGGATCGCCAAGCGGGTGGACGGCAAGCTGCCGGCCTATTTCGGCTGGCTGCCGAGGAGCCGCTTCGCCATCGAGCCGGTGCCGGCGGACATCGCGCCGTTCTACACGTCGGCCCGGGGTGGACGGACGGTCTATCTGCTGAACACCTACGACCTGCCCTCGCGGCCGCTCTACAACCTGACGGCCCTGACCCTGCACGAGAGCGCGCCGGGCCACTCGCTGCAGGGCGGGCTGGCCGAGGAGCAGGAGGGCCTGCCGGACTTCCGGCGCAACGTCTACATCTCGGCCTATGGCGAGGGCTGGGCGCTCTATTGCGAGCGGCTGGGCATCGAGATGGGGATGTACGACACGCCCTATGACCGGTTCGGCATGCTGACCTTCCAGATGTGGCGGGCGGCGCGGCTGGTGGTGGACACCGGCGTGCATCACAAGGGCTGGACGCGAGCCCAGGCGATCGCCTTCCTGCACGACAACACCGCGCTCGCCGACCACGACATCGAGATCGAGGTCGACCGCTACATCTCCTGGCCGGGCCAGGCGCTCAGCTACTATCTCGGCATGATGGAGATCCGCGACCTGCGGGCGAAGGCCGAGAAGGCGCTGGGGCCGAAGTTCGACATCCGCGCCTTCCACGACACGGTGATGTCGACGGGCAGCGTGCCCCTGCCCGTCCTGGCGGCCCGGATCGACCAGTTCATCGCCGAGGGCGGCCGCGATCCGATGCCGGTGAGCTGGCAGAAGGGGAAGTAGGGACCGACCCAAACGCCGCGAAGCGGCCTTTTGAAACACGGAGGTCGCGGAGAAGACACAGAGATCGCGGAGGGCTCAGCATCTCTGCGGCCTCCGCGAATCCTCTGCGATCTCTGCGTTCAAAAGGCCGCTTCGCGGCGCTGGACAATTCCGCGCGCCTAGCCCCGCACCCGGCCGCGGATCATCTGGATCTGGCCGCGTTCCTCGAGTTCGAGGGCGGCGTCGAAGCTGAGGCCCTCCAGGGTCGCGTCCAGGGTGCGCTTGGAGATGCGCAGGGCGTCGGGGGCGGCCTTCAGCATTTCCTCGGCCAGGCGCGCGCCTTCGTTCGGCAGTTCGGCGTCGGGGACGATCCTGGAGACCAGGCCGGTGCGCAGCGCGTCCTCGGCCCGCATGGGGGCGCCGGTCAGCAGCATCTCGCGGGCGGCCGAGACGCCGATGGCGCGCTGCAGGCGCCAGCTCACCGCCAGCTCCGAGCCCGACAGGCCGATCTTGATGAAGGCCGGATGGAAGGCGGCGCTCTCGCCGGCGACCAGGATGTCGGCGCAAAGGGCGAAGGCCAGGCCGCCGCCGGCCGCCGCGCCCTGGACGAGGCAGACGATCGGCTGGGGACAGGCGCGCATGGCCTTGAGGCTGTCGCGCAGCATCCAGTCGCCGTTGGGGCCGTCGCGCAGGGCGTCGGGCTGGCCGCCGGCCTTGAGGTCGGCGCCCGAGCAGAAGGCGCGGCCGGCGCCGGAGAGCACGATCACCCGGCAGGCGGTGTCGCGCCGCCGCGCCTCGAAATAGTTCAGCACCGCCTCGGACATCGGCTGGTTGATGGCGTTGAGCCGATCGGGCCGGTTCAGCGTGACCCAGTCGACCTCGCCCTTGCGCTCGACCAACAGAATGTCCTGATCGCTCATGCGAGCCTCCCCATGCGTGTTTCGGCGCGGAGACTAGACCGGCGCGGCGGCCGCCGACAGTTCACGTCGCGGAGGGTTTGACCACGCGCAGCTTGACGTGGAGCTCCTTGACCACGCCCCAGTTCTGGTTGGCCATGACCCGCAGTTGCTCGCGGGTGACCTCGCCGGCCCGCTCCCGGGCGAGCCAGTGGGGATCGAAGACCTGCACGGCCTCGGCGACCTCGAAGTCGACGTCCATCGCGTAGGCGATCATCGAATAATTGGCCTTGGCCGCGATCCATTTGTCGTTCTGGGCCTTGGACATCATCTGGAAGGTGAGCACCGTGAAGGCCCGCACGTGGGTGGGATCGGACCAGTAGGTGTCGTGCCGGAAGTGCGGGACCTGGATCTCGATGATCCCGCCGTGGGCGGTGACCCGGTAGAGCTCGCGCATCACCGCCTTGAAGCCGTCGAAGGTGGCGCCGACGTGTTCGAGCACATGCTTCATCAGCACATAGTCGAAGGCGCTGTCCTCGAAGGGCCAGGGGGTGGTTTCGATGTCGACGAAGACGTCGGGCTGGCAGGCCTCGAAATTGTCGGCGTTGACGAAGCCGTCGCGTTTGTCGAAGCCGCAGCCCAGATTCAGTTTCGCCATAACCACCCGACTATAGCGACTCGTCGGGCCCAGGCGAGCCCACGGCGCGACGGAATGGACGGTGGCGCTGGGCTTCTCCATACTCTATTTTCGAAACATCGGACGATTTGATTTAGGGATTTTCGGATGACCGGGACGGATGCGAGCGCGGTGGCGGAGAAGCCGGCGATCGACAAGAAAGCCTTGCTGGCCAAGTACATCGCCGAACGGGACAAGCGTCTGCGGGCCGACGGCAACGCCCAGTACCTGGAACTGAAGGGCGGCCGGTTCGCGCACTATCTGGAAGATCCCTACACGCCGCTCACGGAGCGGGAGCCCAAGACGGACCACGTGACCTTCGCCTTCGTCGGCGGTGGGTTCGCCGGCCTGGTGACCGGGGCGCGGCTGGTCGAGGCCGGCGTCAAGGACGTGCGCATCGTCGAGAAGGGCGGCGACTTCGGCGGCACCTGGTACTGGAACCGCTATCCGGGCGCCCAGTGCGACACGGCCTCGATGGTCTACATGCCCCTGCTCGAAGAGACCGGGCACATGCCGAGCGAGAAGTACGCGCACGCGCCGGAGATCCTGGAGCAGTGCCACCGGATCGGGAAGCAGTTCGGCCTCTACGACAACGCGCTGTTCCACACCGAGGTGACCAACCTGACCTGGGACGCGGCCGGCTCGCGCTGGGTGATCGAGACCAATCGCGGCGACCGGTTCACGGCGAGCTTCATCGGGCTGGGCACCGGGCCGCTGCACGTGCCGAAGCTGCCGGGCATCCCGGGCATCGAGAGCTTCAAGGGCCACAGCTTCCACACCAGCCGGTGGGACTACGAC
>CAMFHW010000514.1 GCA_945952175.1 uncultured Phenylobacterium sp.
CCATTGCTCGGCGACCGGATGGACGGCTCCGGTCGATGCGCCCTTCGCCGGCGACGGCGTCGAGGCCGATCCGTGGTTCACGCCCGACGGCAAGAGCCTCTACTTCATCTCCACCCGCTCGACCGACGGCGTGAAGAAGAAGGACCTGGACATCTGGAAGGTCGACCGCGACGCGCGGGGCCGCTGGGGCGCGCCGCAGCGCCTGCCCGAGCCGGTGAACTCGTCAGGCCAGGAGTGGTTTCCCAGGCTCGCGCCGGACGGCTGGCTCTATTTCGGCTCGAACCGACCGGGCGGCTTCGGCAAGACCGACTTCTGGCGCGCCAAGCGGGTCAAGGGCCACTGGATGGTCGAGAACCTGGGCCCGAACATCAATACCGCCGGCGACGAGTACGAGCCCCTGCCCTCGCCGGACGGCCGGACCATGATCCTGCAGGCGGGCGACTCCTACTACCAGTCGTGGCGGCGGGGCTCGGGCTGGAGCCCGCGCGTGAAGCTGGGGCCTGAGGTCAACCTCAACGCCACCGAGATCGGCGCGACCTTCTCGCCCTCGGGCAAGTCGCTGATGTTCGCCCGCGACGCCAAGGACGGAAAGTCGGGCGAATGGTTCGTCCTGCACGCCCGGCCCGAGGCCTGGCCGAAGGCGTGTCCCCCGGGCGGCTAGTTCGACGAGCGGCGCTCCAAATCGACGTCATGGCCGGGCTTGTCCCGGCCACCCATGATCTCAGCGCTTGGCGACTTGCCTGAGCCTCAGGCGCGCATGGGTCGCCGGGACAAGCCCGGCGATGACGTCTTGGGAAACCAAGCCCGCCGCTAAGCCACCGGCTCCGCTTCCTTGGTCAGCACGAAATCGGACGGATTGGGCGCCAGCGTCGCGCGCCAGTAGTCGACCAGGGCGAAGGGCCAGTTCTGGGTGACCCGGCCCGCCTCGTTCTTGTACCAGCTCGTCACCTGCGGCGCGCCCCAGGCCATCAGCTTGTTGCCCTCGTCGACCTTGATGTTGAAGGCATCGTGGATCTCCTTCTTCGGCTCCATCGAGGCCGCGCCAGTCTCGGCCAGCAGCTGCAGGCAGCCCACGATGTAGCGGACGCTGCACTCGGAGAAGAAGATGATCGAGCCGTTGACCACGATGTTGGTGTTGGGCCCGTAGATCATGAACAGGTTCGGATAGCCCGGCGTGGTCATGCCTAGATAGGCGCGCGGATCGCCGGCCCAGGCGTCGTGGATATCCTTGCCGCCACGGCCCCTGATCTTCATCGGATAGAGGAAGCGGCTGGCGTAGAAGCCCGTGCCGTAGATGATGACGTCGACCTCGTGGGTCTTGCCGTCGGCGGTCACGAGGCCGGTCTCAGTGATCTCGGTGACCGCGTCGGTGACGAGCTGGACGTTCGGCCGCTGCAGGGCCGCCAGCCACACGCCGTTGTCCAGCAGCGAACGCTTGCCGCCAACGGGATAAGTCGGGATCACCTTCTCCACGAGGTCCGGCCGCTCGGGCGCCTGGGCCGCGAAGGCCATGGCGATCATGTCGCGGAATTCCTGGTTCACCTGGCTGACGCCGGTGGGCGGGCCGTTCCAGCCCGGATCGGCCGTGACCATCGGCAGGAGGCCGTCCGTCACCATCCAGAAGTTCCAGAAGCGGTACCACTTGTCGAAGAACGGCACGTGCTCCATCAGCCAGTTGAAGCCGTCCGGCACGTCCTCGTGGTAGTGCGGCACCGGAAAGCCCCAGGGCGGGGTGCGCTGGAAGACCGTCAGGCTCGCCACCTTGCCGGCGATCTCGGGCACGAACTGGAAGGCGCTGGCGCCGGTGCCGATCACCGCCACCCGTTTGCCGGTCAGGTCGATGTCGTGCCGCCATTGGGCCGAGTGGAAGGCCGGGCCCTTGAAGCGGTCGCGGCCCTTGATCTCGGGCAGGCGCGGCCGGTTGAGCTGGCCGACGGCGGTGATGACCGAATTGGCCTCGACGACCTGGGCGGCGCCGTCCGGGGTCTTGAGCGTGACCTTCCAGAGCGCGCGGTTCTCGTCCCAGACCATCTCCTCGACGCTGGTCGAGAAGCGGATCTTCTTCCGCAGGTCGTAGCGCTCGGCGACGCCACGGAAATACTCCAGCAGCACGGGCTGGGTGGAGAAGTGCTGCGGCCAGTGGTGGTTGGGCTCGAAGCTGTAGGAATAGATGTGGTTGGAGCTGTCGACCCGGCAGCCTGGATAGGTGTTCTCGTACCAGGTGCCGCCGACGTCGTCGTTCTTGTCGACGATCTCGAAATCGACCCCGGCCTGACTGAGGCGGATGCCGGTCAAGAGGCCCGACATCCCCGCCCCGATCACCAGCACATGCATCTTGCGCGCGGCCGCCTTGAGGTCCGGTGTCTCCCAGTGGGGGTCCTTCGAGGTGCCGCCCAGCGCCAGCTCGTCCGACAGGAAGTCGCCATAGCCGTCCGGAATGTCCGCCCCGGCCACGAAGCTCATCATCTTGCGCAGCAGTTCGGGCGATGGCTGGGGCGCCATGACCCGGCCGCCCTCGAAGAACCTGGTCAGGGCTTCCTTGGCCTCGGCGCGGAACTTGGCCTGTTCTTCCTCGGGCACGCCGGTGTCACCGCGCGACAGCGGCACATAGGCCGGCTTCCACTCGTCGCGCAGCCAGTTGGGGTCGCCGGTGATGTGGACCAGCGCCGCCGCCAGGGCCGGCTGGTGGGCGCTCAGCAGCGCCTGGTCGAGAGGTCCAAGGTCGAGGTCCGCCACGAATTCCGCCCTAGGTTATCGTTGTTCTGTGGGCGACCATACGCCTCTGAAGGCGCAGGAAAAGGGCGCCGCCACGTCACCTCACGCGGCGATACGGACCATCATCCGGTCGTAGCCCTTCACGAAGCTGGAGCGCACCCGGCTGGGCTCTTCCAGCACCTCGATGTGGTGGAAGCGCTTGAGGATCTCCTCCCAGACGATGCGCAGTTGCATCTCCGCAAGGCGGTTGCCGACGCAGCGGTGGATGCCGAAGCCGAAGGACAGATGCTGGCGCGGGCGCTCGCGGTCGATGATGAAGCGGTCCGGCTCGGAGATGGCGCGTTCGTCGCGGTTGCCCGAGACGTACCACATGACCACCTTGTCGCCCTTTCTGATGGTCTTGTCGCCGATCGTGGCGTCCTCGGCGGCGGTGCGGCGCATATGGGCCAGCGGGGTCTGCCAGCGGATGATCTCCGGCACCATGGAGACGATCAGGGACGGATCGGCCCGCAGCTTGTCGTACTGGTCGGGGTTCTGGTTCAGCGCCAGCA
>CAMFHW010000515.1 GCA_945952175.1 uncultured Phenylobacterium sp.
GGGGGGCGGCGGTGACGGGGGCGGTGACGGCTTCCAGGTTCTTCTTGGAGTGGGCGTTCATCTCGTTGAGGCCGCTCAGCGACTTCTCGACGGCGTCCTTGAACGCCTGGTTGCCGGCGGTGGTGAACTGTTCGACGGTGGACTTCACGGTTTCGGCAGCAGCCATACTGGAATTCCTCTGTGTCTGAGCGGGGCGTGGGGCGCCGCGTCGCAAAACGGGTTGGGGGTATCGCCTGAACTCGCGGCGTTAATCTCATGTTGCAGTGCAGCAGTCAAGCGCATTTTGTGCAGTGCACAATCCCGTGTACGGGGAACTTTTCGCCGATCAAGGCGCCGCTTTGCGGGCGCGACATTTGCGCCCGGTCAAGATGTGTTTACCTTGCCGAAAGGCCGAGAATGGCATGTTAGAGGCCATTCAGTGTGCTGACCGGGGGTCGGCTTAACCCTTTGATTCCGACGGACGAACCTCATGATTGAGCCCGCCCGCCGCCTGTTCGGCCTCGTCGCCCTGGCGCTGATCACCGCGATCGCACCGATGGCGACCCCCGCCCAGGCCAAGATCTCCTTCCTCCCGGCGGCGACCGCCCAGCCCAAATACGCGGCCATCGTGGTCGACGCGGCCTCGGGCGAAGTGCTGTACGCCAAGCGCGCCGACAGCCCGCGCTACCCGGCCTCCATCACCAAGGTGATGACGCTGTACCTGACCTTCGAGGCGCTCTCGACGGGCCGGCTGAAGCCCGACGACCTGCTCACCGTCTCGCCGCGCGCCGCGGCCCAGGCCCCGACCAAGCTCGGCCTATCGGCCGGCGAGCAGATCACCGTGTCCGACGCCATGCAGGCCATGGCGATCAAATCCGCCAACGACATGGCCGTGGCCATGGCCGAGAAGCTGGGCGGCAGCGAGAGCCGCTTCGCCGCGATGATGACCCTGAAGGCCCAGGAGCTGGGCATGGTCAACACCCACTTCGTCAACGCCTCGGGCCTGCCCGACAGCCGTCAGATCACCACCGCCCGCGACATCGCCATCCTGTCGCGCGCCGTCATGCGCGACTATCCGCAGTACTACCGGCTGTTCAGCCAGGAGCACTTCACCTATCGCGGCGTGACCATGAACAACCACAACGGCCTGCTCTTCCGCATGCCGGGCGTGGACGGTCTGAAGACCGGCTTCACCAACGCCTCGGGCTACAATCTCGCGGTCAGCGCCGTGCGCGACAATCGCCGGGTGATCACGGTGGTCATGGGCGGCACGTCCAATGCCGCGCGCGACCGCAACGCCCAGGACCTGCTGCTCACCGCCTTCGACGTGATGGACCGCCGCGCCCGCGGCGAGAAGATCGTCGTGGCCCAGAACATGTTCGAGCCCGAACCCCAGGAGCCGGTGATGACCGCCTCGCTGGAACAGGGTGACGAGGACGGTTCGCGCATCCAGCTGACGTCGGCCAAGGCGCCGGCCAACAGCTCCAACTTCAAGATCGTCGATCCCGACTCCACGCCCCTGCACACCGCCAAGAAGGCCGAGAAGGGTCGCTGGGTGGTCCAGGTCGGCGCCTTCAAGTCCAAGAAGCTGGCCCACAACCAGGTGGCCATGGTCGAGAAGAAGTTCAGCCGTCACCTCAGCGGGGCCAAGGGCCGCGTCGACGACGGACCCCGCGGCCAGTGGAAGGCGCAGTTCTCCGGCCTCAGCGAGGACGACGCCCGCGACGCCTGCAAGGCGCTGAAGGCGAAGAAGATGCCCTGCATGGTGATGGGGCCGGGCTGAGGCCACTCCACACACCCCGTCATCCTAGGCCTTGTGCCTAGGCCCCCTGTCGACGCTACTCCAGCCAAGCCGATCATGGCGGCGAGGCCGACGCCTCAATGAGCCATCGCATCGCCAACCGATAGAGGGGTCCTAGGCACAAGGCCTAGGATGACGGAGCGCGGGTGACCCGCTCTGCGCCTCCCCTACTTCCCCAGCAACCGATCCCGCGCCGCGTTGAGCTGGGCCGCCAGGCCGTCGGTGCCGCCCTTGTCCGGATGCGCCAAGCGCATCAGGCGCGAATAGGCCGCCTGGACCTCCTGTTTCGTCGCCTCGGGGCCCACGCCCAGGATCGAGCGGGCCTCGGAGACGCTCATCTCGCGGCTGGGCGGCGGTGCGGCCTTTGGCTGCGCGGAGCTCGGGCTGACGCGCACCGTCGAGGCCAGCCACAGTCCCAGGACCACCAGTACGATCGCCCTGCCCCATTCGCCGCGCAGGCCCACGAAGGCCGCGCCTGCGAAACAGGCCACCGCCAGGGCGGCCGACAGCAGCCGCCACTCCCGCCGGCGAAGCAGAGGGTTACGCCGCCCGCCCGCCCAGGCGAACGCGGCCAGGGCCACGCAGCCCAGGGCGACGTAGAGCACTATTGGGCGGCCAGCAGCTCGCCGCCGCCGACCTCGCCGAGGCCGAGCGCGCCCATCACCGCCCGCAGTTCCTGGCGCGCGGCCACGTGTTGCAGGCTCATGGCCACCGGTTTGATGGTCGGCGACAGGTCGGCGATGGTCAGGCCGAAGGGGAACAGCTCACGATAGATCACCCGGTCGCGCAGGCCGGGGCCAATGCGGAAACCGACCCGGCGCGACAGGGCCTGGACCCGCTCGTCCACGCGCTTGCGGTTGCGGGCCTCGGTGGGGGCCAGGCGGTTGCGCAGGACCACCCAGTCGATCGACCGGCCGGACCCGGCGGCGCGCAGCTTGCGGCTGTTCCAGACGGTCTCGGAATAGAGGCTGGGGCGCTTCAGCTCCAGCGTCACCGGGTCGATCACCCCCAGGGTGTCGAAGTCGACGAAGCTGTCGTTCATCGGGGTGACGATCAGGTCGGCCCGATTGTGCGCCGAGCGGCTGAGCGCCGTGTCGGCCCCAGGCGTGTCGATCAGCACGAAGTCCGACGCCTCGGCCTCGGCGAAGGCGGCGTCGAATCGGCCCAGCACCTCCTCCTCCGGCGCCTTGGCCAGCGTGGCCTCCAGCGGATGCTCGATCGGCATGGGCGCGGTCGCGCTGTTCGCCGTCAGCCAGGCGCGGCGGTGGGCGAAGAAATGGCCCATCGACTGCTGGCGGACGTCCAGATCGATCACCGAGACCCGCGCGCCCGCACGCAGCCACGACGTGCCCCCGTCGCTGCCCAGGGCCGACTTCCCCGCCCCGCCCCTCTCCCTGCCGATCACTCCGACCTTCGGCTCGGCCACCCGCGCCCTCCCTCCTGCCCCCCC
>CAMFHW010000516.1 GCA_945952175.1 uncultured Phenylobacterium sp.
GTTGCCCCGAAATCCGCATCGTCAACCGCACGCGCGCCCGGGCCCAGACCCTGGCCGAGCGCTTCGGCGCCCGCGCCTTCGACCTCGCCGAGGTCGCCACGGCCCTGGCCGGCGCCAATGCGGTGATCAACACCACCTCGGCTGGCCTTTCGGGCGAAACCCTCGACGTCCCCTTCGCCGCGACGCCGCCGGGCTGCGTGGCGATGGACATGACCTACAAGCCGCTGCGCACCCCGTTCCTGCAGGCGGCCGACGCCGCCGGCCGCAAGACGGTCGACGGTCTCGCCATGCTGATCGGCCAGGCCATCCCCTCGTTCGAGGCCTTTTTCGGCCAGATTCCGCCCGCCGAGGTCGACGTGCGCGGCCTGGCGATCCAGACCCTGGGACTCTGAGATGCTCAATATCGGCCTCACCGGCTCCATCGGCATGGGCAAGTCGACCACCGCGGCCATGTTCCGGGAAGCCGGAATCCCGGTTTATGACGCCGACGCCGCCGTCGCCGACCTCTATCTCGAGGGCGGCGCGGCCGTGGCCCCGCTCGAGGCGGCCTTTCCAGGCGTCACCAAGGACGGCGCCGTCGATCGCGAGGCCCTGCGCCAGCGGGTGCTCGGCGACGACGCAGCGATGGCCAAACTGAATTCGGTGGTCCACCCGTTGCTCGGCAAGGATCGGGTGGCCTTCTACGAACGCGCCCGGGCGGCGAACGCCGACATGGTGGTGCTCGACATCCCGCTGCTGTTCGAGACCGGCGGCCACATGAACATGGATGCGGTGGTGGTGGTCTCGGCCCCCGCCGACCAGCAGCGCGAGCGCGTCCTGGCCCGGCCCGGCATGACGCCCGATCGCCTTGACGCCATCCTCGCCCGCCAGATGGCCGACGCCGAAAAGCGCGCCCGCGCCCACTTCGTGGTCGACACCGGCCGTGGCCTCGAAGCCGCCCGCGAACAGGTCGCCGAGATCATCGCCGTCATGCGCGACCCGCTGCGCCGCCCCACGAGGGCCTGAGGTCCCCCGGCGGGGGAGGACCTGTGGGCGCGACGGTCCGCGCCATTGCCCGGCCGCCCAAAGCGCGCCATTGAGAAGCCCATGGCCCGCGAGATCGTCCTCGACACCGAGACCACCGGCTTCGAGCCGCACCTCGGCCACCGGCTGGTGGAACTGGCGGCGCTGGAGATCGAGGACTTCATCCCGACCGGGCGCAGCTTTCACGTCTATATCGACCCGGAACGCGACATGCCGCCGGACGCCGAGCGGGTGCACGGCCTGTCCGCCGCCTTCCTGAAGGGCAAGCCGAAGTTCGCCGACCAGACGGTCGCCCACGATTTCCTGAGCTTCATCGGCGAGGCGCCGATCATCGCCCACAACGCCAATTTCGACCGCGCCTTCGTCAATTGGGAGCTCAACGCCATCGGCCTGGCCGAGGTGCCGGAGCACCGCTGGATCGACACCCTGGCGCTCGCCCGCCAGCGCTTCCCGGGGATGCACAACTCCCTCGACGCACTCTGCAAGCGGTTCAAGATCTCGCTGGCCGACCGTGAGAAGCACGGCGCGCTCATCGACGCCCGCCTGCTGGCCGCCGTCTATCTGGAACTGAAGGGCGGCCGCGAGCGCCGCCTAGAACTCACCGCCGCCGTCGCCGCACCGGTGTTGGGTCAGGCCCGGGAAAACGCCTATGGCGCGCGGCCGCGCCCGCTCGCCCCGCGCTCGACCGAGGCCGAACGCGCCGCTCACGCCGCCTTCATCGCCGAGGTGGTGAAAGACGACACCCTATGGAAGAAGCACGGCTTCTGATCCCTCCCCTCCATGGGGAGGGAGAAGTCCTAGGCGTTGCCGATGACCACGCCGCCTTCGCCGCCTTCCGCCTGCGCCTTGCGGGCCGCATAGACGCCGGCGAAGTCGATCGGGTCGAGCAGGAAGGGCGGGAAGCCGCCATCGGTGGTCACGTCGCCGATGATCCGGCGGGCGAACGGGAACAGGAAGCGCGGGCACTCGACCAGCAGCACCGGCTCCATCTCCTCGGCCGGCACGCCCTCGATGGCGAACAGGCCGCCATACAGCAGCTCGACGAAGAACACCGGGCCGTCCTCACGGCTGGCGCGGGCCGACAGCTTGATGTCGACTTCGAACAGGCCGTCGTCGCGACCGCGGGCGTTCATCTCGACGCCCATGTCGATCTGCGGCTGGACGCCGGCGGCGCGCAGCACGTCGGGCGCGCGCGGGTTCTCGAACGACAGGTCGCGGATGAACTGGGCGAGCACGCGGATGCCGGGCTCGACCGGGCCCGCGCCGTTGGCGCCGGGAACCGCTTGCTGGTCGGATTCGCTCATGATGTTCGGAGTTCCGTCTGGATCAGGAGACGCCCATTCACGTCCCATTCAAGGCGGGCGCTGCTAACATGGCCCCCTTGCCGATGCAATGTCGCCCCTGACGGCGGCGTCCATTCGTCCTATATTCAAGGTCCCCTCGTCCGAAACATCCTGTCCCGTGGTTCTTCAGCTCATCATCTTCGCCGCCCTCGCTGCCGTGGTGCTGTTCCAGCTCTATTCGGTGCTCGGCCGGCGCGTGGGCCGGCAGCCCGAGGAAAACACCGCGCCGGGCGCGACCGCGGCGCCGCTCGCGCGGCCCGAACCGGCGCTTGACGACCTGTCGGGTGGCGGAGTTTCGCTGTCGGGCCTGGCGGCCGTGAAGGCCCGGGATCCGGCCTTCGACCTCTCGCGGTTCCTGACCGGCGCCCGCAGCGCCTACGAGACCATCGTGCGCGCCTTCGCCAGCGGCGACCGCGCCGCGCTCACCAACCTGCTTTCGCCGCCGGTGATGAAGGCTTTCGACGGCGAGATCGCCGCCCGTGAGGCCGCCGGCCGCACCGAGAGCGTCGAGTTCCTGCACGCGCCGCGCGCCGACCTCGACAAGGCCGAGCTCGAGGGTGATCTCGCCCGCATGACCGTCCGCTTCCTGGCCGAGTTCCGCAGCCGCACCAAGGGTCCGGAAGGCGAGGGCGTCGACGACCGCCGTACCGCCGAGCTCTGGACCTTCGAGCGCAATCTCAAGAGCCGGGACCCCAACTGGACCCTGGTCCACGTCGACGCCGCCGAGGCCTGACGCTATCCATCCGCTCCTCCCGGCGAAGGCCGGGACTCAGATGAAAGCTCAGGGACTTTGACGGTTTGATCTCCAGCACCGCGCCATACGATCTGGATCCCGGCGTTCGCCGGGAGGAGCGGGGGTGGAG
>CAMFHW010000517.1 GCA_945952175.1 uncultured Phenylobacterium sp.
CGTCGTGGATCGCGACACCCAGGCCTTCGCCTACGAGATGCTGGCCGAGATGGGCCCGCTCTACGGCTTTCAGGACCACGCCCTGCGCCCCGGCCCCTACCTGATCAGCCAGATGAGCGGCGACTACTACTGGCTGCCCGAGGACTTCGCCCGCTCGCCCATGACCGGCCGCGACGAGGCCGACGCTTACCTGTCCCGCCTCGCGGCCTTCGCCACCGCGCTGGACCAGGAGACCGAGCGCGTGCGCGCCGACGCGGCGGCCGGCGTGGTCCCGCCGGACTTCGTGCTCGACCGCATCGTCGCCCAGCTCTCCGCCCTGCGCGCCACGGTGCCCGCGGCCCTGACCAGGGACCCCGCCGCCCGCGCCGCCGCCAAGGGCTTTTCCGATGTCGGGCGGGCGGCGGCCAGGCTGGTCGCCGAGCGCATCGAACCGGCGCTCGACCGCCAGATCGCCCTCTTCCAGTCCTTCCGCCCCAAGGCGGTCCACGAGGCCGGGGTCTGGCGCCTGCCGGACGGCGATCGCTGGTACGCCCTGGCCCTGCGGTCCAACACCACCGCCTCGACCCCACCGCTGGAGATGCACCAGCTCGGCCTCGACACCTTCGAGCGCCTGTCGTCCGAGCTCGACGCCCTGCTCAAGGCCCAGGGCCTGACCCAGGGCTCGGTCGGCGCCCGCATCCAGGCGCTCGACAAGGATCCGCGCTTCCTCAAGCCCGACACCGACGCCGGCCGCCAGGAGCTGCTCACCTACGCCCGCGACCACCTGGCCCATGTCCACGACCTGTTGCCGCGCGCCTTCCGCACCCTGCCGGACCGCGACATCACCGTGGACCGCGTGCCGGTCGCCATCGAGGCCGGCGCGCCCGGCGCCTACTATTCCGGGCCGCGCGCGGGCGGCTCGCGGCCCGGCGTCATCGCCATCAACCTGAAGGAAACCGCCGAGTGGCCGCTCTGGAGGCTCGCCACCCTCACCCACCACGAGGGCGACCCCGGCCACCACCTGCAGCACGCCGTGTTCCACAAGGCCGCCCCCGACGCCCCGGCCTACAAGTCCTTCGCCCAGTATTCGGCCTATGTGGAGGGCTGGGCGCTCTATGCCGAGCACGTGGCCGTCGAGATCGGCGCCTACGAGAACGATCCCTTCGGCCGCATCGGCGCGGTGCAATCGGCCCTGTTCCGCGCCGCCCGCATCGTCGTCGACACGGGCATCCACGCCAAGCGCTGGTCCCGGGAAGACGCCACCCGCTGGATGGTCGAGAACGCCGGCGAGCCCCAGACCTCGGCCCAGCGCGAAATCGACCGCTACTGCGTCTATCCCGGCCAGGCCTGCGCCTTCATGGTCGGCCGCCTGGAATTCCTGCGCGCCCGCGAGGCCGCCCGCGCCCGGCTGGGCCCGAAGTTCGACGTCCGCGACTTCCACGAACTCGTCCTCGCCGCCGGCCCCATGCCCATGGAAGCCGTCGCCCGCCTCGCCGCCGACTGGCAGGGCGCCTGACCCACCTGTCCGCGAATTAACGTGACGCTTGGGGCCGGCCGCCGTCCCATCCCGCCGTCGCCCACGGAGGGATCGCCATGGCCAGCCCCGTCACCTTCGCCGTCCTCGGGGTCCTCGCCCTCGCCGCGCCGCCGGCCGCCCCGCCTGCGCCGCCGGTCCCCCACCTCGCGCCGATCCCGCCCGTTCCCCCCGTGCCGCCGGCCCCACCAATGCGCGCCCTGTGGGACGCTGAAGAAGGTGTGATCCCGTCGAGCTTCGAGTGGTCGGTGAAGCCCACCGAGGACGAGAACGCCCCCGCCGGCCAGGTCGACTTCCAACTCGGCTACCGCACCGACCACCATTCCTCGACGATGGGCTCCACCCTGCCCGCCGAGCAGTTGGAGGGCCTGACCCGCGCCCAGCTCGACGCCGAGGGCCAGCCCGTGGCCTTCGTCCTGCGCCGTGACGCCGGGGCGTTCAGCTGCAAGGGCGTGGCCGGCCAGGGCCGCGGCGTCGGGACCTGCGCCTATGCGTCGAACCCGGCCTTCGCCGGCGCGCTCGGCAAGCGTGGGATCGCCGCCCCCAACGACTGGCAGCAGTTCCAGCTCGCCATGTTCGACATCGGCCTGCCCTATCTCGACGAGCTGAAGCGCGAGCGCTACGCGACGCCGACCCTGCAGGAACTGGTCATGGCCGGGACGCATGGCGCCGGCCTCAAGCAGCTCAAGGCCATGGACGCCGTGGGCTATCATTTCGGCGATGTGTCGAGCCTGATCCGCGTGCGCGACCACGGCGTCTCGGCCCGCTACATCGAGGGCCTGCGCGGCTACGGCTATACCGGCCTCACCCCCGACCAGCTGGTCCGCCTGCGCGACCACGGCGTCAGCACCGCCTTCATCGGCGAGATGCGCGCCGCCGGCTATTCGAGGCTGACGGCCGAGGACTATGCGCGCCTGCGCGACCACGGGGTCACCGCCGGCTTCGCCACCGACCTGCGCGCCCAGGGCTACGACAAGCTGTCGACCGAAGACCTGATCCGGATGCGCGACCACGGCGTCACGACGGGCTTCGTCCGGTCGGCCAACCGCGAAGGCGCCCGCCTCTCGCCCGACGAACTGATCCAGCTCCGCGACACCGGCGGCCGCCGCTAGATCTCATTTCCGCCGTCATGGCCGAGCTCGTCCCGGCCACCCATACACTCGGCCGGGCGCGGTTGCGCCGCATGCTCGGAAGCTCAGTGATCATGGATGGCCGCGACAAGCCCGGCCATGGCGTCTGGAGGAATGGCGGCCGGCGCTAGATGCCCAGCACCGCCTTGGCCATGATGTTGCGCTGGATCTCGTTGGTTCCGGCATAGATCGAGCCGGCCCGGTCGTTCAGGTACTTGGCCGTCACGGTCCAGGCGTGCTCCGGCCCGGCCGCGAAGCCGTCACGCGGCGCCACATAGCCCGGCGTGTCGCCGCCGGCCGCGACCAGATGCGGCTGGAACGGCGTCGCATAGACCCCGGCCGCCTCGACCGCCAGCTCGGTCAGCCGCTGGGACAGCTCGGTCGCCACGGTTTTCATCATCGAGCTCTCGGCGCCCGGCGCATCGCCCTGGCTGAGCTTGGACATGGTGCGCAGCTCGACCGCCTCGTGCGCCTCCAGCTCCACCGACGCGGCCGCCAGCCGCGCCATGAAGCTGCGATTGGCGGTCAGCCCCTCGGCTTCCGCCATCTCGCGGATCTTGGCCAGCCGCACCGCCAGGCC
>CAMFHW010000518.1 GCA_945952175.1 uncultured Phenylobacterium sp.
AGCCCACTCCGCCCTGCCTGTCGGCCTCCTCCGTCTCGTGGCTCCGCCACGATCCACCTCCCCCAACGGGGGAGGACCAGATCGGCTAGAGGTAGCTGGTCACCGCCGGCGGCCGGTCGAAGGCGTTGACCTTGCCATCGACATACATGACCGGCGTCGCGGCCAGCGCCTCGGGCGGCACGTCGTCCAGGGTCGCCACGCTGATGGCGTAGGAGGCCCCGTCGGCGCCGTGGCCGAACGGCTTGATGCCGCAGGTCGTGCAGAACCGGTGGGAGATGTTGTGGGCGCCGAACTTGTAGGTCGACAGCGTCGCCTCCCCTTCCAGCAGCTCGAAATCGTCCCGCGGGACCATCGCCAGCCAGAAGCGGCCCTTGGCGCAGACCGAGCAATTGCAACGCACCGTCCCGGCGTCCAGGTCGAGGGCGGCGCGGAACCGAACGGCTCCGCAATGGCAGCTTCCTTGGTAGTCGCGCTTCATCTCGGCATCCTCGGTAGGTTGGTTTGCCCGGAGGACGAACGAGCTTCCCGCGATCCTACAGCTCGATCCAGTAGTGCAGGGCGATCTCGCCCGGCCGCCAGATGTGTTCGATCGCCTTGTCGAACACCCCGCCGTTCTTCTCGATCACCCGGATCGAGGCGCGGTTCTCCGAACTGACCGTGAGCAGCACCCGTTCGAGCGGCAGGTTCGCCCGCGTCCAGGCGAGCCCCGCGGCCAGGGCCGCGCTGGCATGGCCCTGACCGTGGACGGAAGGGCGCATGGCATAGCCCACATGGCCGCCCACCTGGGCGAGGAATTCGTTCAGGCCGTGGCGGACATGCACCGAGCCCAGGAACGCGTCCCCCTCGGTCCACCACAGGACGGTGTGCGGCACGGCCTGGCCCATCGAGCCGTCGGGCAGGATCACGGTGGTCGGCGGCGCGAGCTGGCTCTTCAGGAAGCCCATCGGATCGGCCTCGACCAGGGCGATCGACTCCGGCGTCTCCGCGCGCAGGGTGTCGCGGGAATATCCCTCCTTCAGCGCCGCGATGAAGGAGGGCAGATGCCGGGCGTCCGGCGCAACGAGTTGGGGCATGGGTTACTTCGCGGTCGGTCCGCGCTCGAAATACTTGAAGAAGTCGCTTTGCGGCGAGAGCACCAGGGTCGTGTCGCCCTGGGCCAGGGAGGCCTCATAGGCTTGCATGGAGCGGTAGAAGGCGGCGAAGCCCGGATCCTTGCCGAAGCTCTGGGCGAAGATCCTGGTGCGCTGGGCGTCGCCCTGGCCACGGGTCATCTCGGCCTGCTCGGTGGCGGCGGCCAGGGTGATCGTGACCTCCTTGTCAGCGGCGGCGGTGATCTCGCGCTTCTGCTGCTCGCCCACGGCGCGCAGGCGCGCGGCCTCCTGCTGGCGGCTGGTCTGCATGCGCCGAAACACCGCCTGCTGGTTCTGCTGGGGCAAATCCGCCCGCTTGATCCGCAGGTCGATGATCTCGATCCCCAGCTCCGAGGCCTTGGCGCGTTTGGCGACGTCGGCGCGCGCCTGCGCCATCAGCGCCTCGCGCCGCCCGGAGATGATGTCGCTGTTGACGGCCGAGCCCAGGATCTGGCGCAGCGAGGAATTGACCAGCCGCTCGATCCGGTCGCGGGCCACGTTCTCGTTGTGCAGGGTGCGGTAGTATTGCAGCGGGTCGGAGATGCGGTAGCGGACGAAGGCGTCGACCACCAATCGGGTCTGGTCGACGGCGATGATCTCCTCCTTCTCGGCCTCCATCTCGAGATTGCGCTTGTCGAGCTGGACCACGTTCTCGACGAAGGGGACCTTCATCTTCAGCCCGGCGTCGTCCTGGCCGGCGGCGTTCACCACCCGCACCGCCTTGCCGAAGTTCAGCACGATGGCCTGACGACGCTGATCCACCACGTAGAAGGTGTTGAGCAGTAGAACGAGCACGCCGGCCGCGATGGCCAGCCAAACGAGGGCGGGACGGCTCATCGCTGGCCCCCGGTCGCATTGGCGGCGGCGGTGGCGGCCTCGTCGGCGGTCGGGGCTGGCGCGGCGGGCGTCACGCGCGGGCGGAACACGTCGGGCGGCAGGATGATCGGGGCGGTTGCACCCTTGCTGTCGATCACCACCTTGTTCGACTTAGCCAGCACCTGCTGCATGGTCTCAATATAGAGCCGCTGGCGGGTGACGGCGGGCGCGTGGCGGTACTCCCCATAGATCTGGTTGAAACGCGAGGTCTCGCCCAGCGCCTCGCGTACCGCCTGCTCGCGATAGGCCTCGGCCGACTGGGTGAGCTTGGCCGCGTCGCCCTTGGCTTCGTTGATCACTCGGTTGCGATAGGTGTTGGCCTCGTTGATCTTGCTCTCCGCCTCCTGAGTGGCGCTGGCGACCTGGCGAGAAGCGTCGAGAACCTCGGCGGGCGGGTTGGCGCTGCGGATCTGCACCTCGACCACAGTCACCCCGGCGTCCCAACGGTCCAGGGCCTTCTGCATCAGCGCGGCGGCGTCGATCTGCACCTTGCCGCGGCCGTTGGTCAGGATAGCCTGAAAGGTGTTCTCCCCCGCGACCTCACGCATGGCGCTTTCCGCCATGGCCTTCACGGCTTCATCGGGGTCGCGCAGGTTGAACAGGTACTTCTTGGCGTCGGCGATCCGCCAGGTCACGCTGAACTCGATGTCGACGATTGCATCGTCCCCGGTCAACATCAGGCTCTCTTCGGGCATGTCACCTTGGTTGGCCCCGCCGACATCAATGCGCTTCAGGTCGGTGACCGGCGCCTTCTCGGCGCGCTCGATCGGGAAGGGCAGGTGGTAGCGAAGGCCGGGCGCCTCGCGCCGGTCGAACTTGCCGAACCGGGTGACCACCGCCTCCTCGTTCGGCTGGACGATGTAGACGCCCGAGGCGGCCCAGAGCCCGAAGGCGCTGGCCGCGAACACCGCCGCGACGCTGGAACGGGGCCCGTCGCCCCGCCCGCCCATCAGGTCGCGCAGCCGGCGCAGCAAGTTGTCCATCGGCGGAGGGCCCGACGGCCGTCGCGGGCCGCCGCCGCCGGACCGACCCGGCCTCGGCGCGCCGTCGCCATCTCCCGAGGAGGGCGATCCCCAGGGACCCTGATTGGCGTTGTCGTTCCAGGGCATGGGCTCGGCTCGTTCCCCGGTCTTGTCTGGCCTGGTCTCTTCCGGCCTGGTCCGCGACGCCGCGGCCGCGTCGCACAACCCCCGATGCGGGGTTGTAAAC
>CAMFHW010000519.1 GCA_945952175.1 uncultured Phenylobacterium sp.
GAAGACGGAGGTGGTGATGAGTTGCCGGCCGGCCAGGCCCGCGGCGGCCATTTCCTGCGCTTGGAGGATGGCGGCGGAGACATCCGGTCCGGCGGCGGCCGGCGCACGCGCCGCTGGCGCTATTGTCGCAGGCTTGCGCTCCGGCGGGCGGGGCGGGGCGATCTTGCCGGCCGCGATCCGATCGACCGGTTCGTCCAGCAGCATGGCGTCCACGCCCGCCTCCGCCCAGAAGGCGAGTAGGCTTTCGGCGCTGGCGAGGGCGGGGTCCATGGGACGGGAAGCGGGCTCCGAATAGGGGGCGGCGTGGCCTTAGGCCTTGACCGCCCTTGTGCAAGCTATTGATAAGGCGCGCAGGGGATCAACGCCAGACGCCGCAAGGCGGGACGGGAGCAGGGCAATGAGCGAAGGCGCCGAAGCCATCGAACGCGAAGCGATGGAGTACGACGTCGTCATCGTCGGCGCCGGGCCGTCCGGCCTGTCGGCCGCGATCCGGCTGAAGCAGCTCGCCGAGAAGGCCGGGACCGAGATCTCGGTGGCCGTGCTCGAGAAGGGCTCGGAGGTCGGCGCGCACATCCTGTCCGGCGCGGTGATCGATCCCAGCGGCATCAACGAGCTGCTGCCGAACTGGAAGGAACTGGGCGTTCCGCTGGAGACGGCGGTGACGCGCGACAAGTTCGTGATGCTCGGCCCGCACGGCGACCTGGACATCAGCTTCCTGCCGTTCCCGAAGTGGATGCTGAACCACGGCAACTACATCGCCAGCCTCGGCAATGTCTGCCGCTGGCTCGCCACCCACGCCGAGAGCCTGGGCGTCGAGATCTATCCGGGCATGGCCGCCTCGGAGCTGGTCTATAACGAGGATGGCTCGGTGAAGGGCGTCGTGGCCGGCGTGTTCGGCATCGGCAAGGACGGCGAGCCCGGCCCCGACTACCAGCCGGGCATCGAGCTGCACGCCAAGTACACCTTCATCGGCGAGGGTGTGCGCGGCTCGCTGGCCAAGCAGCTGCAGGCCAAGTACGGCCTGGCCGACAACCGCGACCCCCAGAAGTTCGGCATCGGCATCAAGGAGCTCTGGCAGGTGCCGGACGCCGCCTTCGAGCCCGGCCTGACCCAGCACACCTTCGGCTGGCCGCTGGACAACACCACGGGCGGCGGCTCGTTCATGTACCACTTCGGCGACAACTACGTGGCCATCGGCTTCGTGGTGCACCTGAACTACAAGAACCCCTGGATCTCGCCCTTCGACGAATTCCAGCGCTTCAAGACCCACCCGGCGATCAAGCCATACCTGGAAGGCGGCAAGCGCATCGCCTATGGCGCGCGGGCGATCACCGAGGGCGGCGAGCAGTCGCTGCCCCAGCTCTATTTCCCCGGCGGCGTTCTGCTGGGCTGCTCGGCGGGCATGGTCAACGTCCCGCGGATCAAGGGCAGCCACAACGCGGTGAAGAGCGGCATCCTCGCCGCCGACGCGGCCTTCGACGCGATCCAGGACGGCCGGTCGAGCGACGCGCTGTCGTCCTACGAGGCGGCCTACCACGCCTCGTCGATCGCCAAGGAGCTGCATGCCGTCCGCAACTTCAAGCCGCTGTGGTCGAAGTTCGGCACCATTCCGGGCCTGGTGCTCGGCGGCATCGATGCGACCATGGCAAGCTGGTTCGGCGGCTGGTCGCCCTGGGGCACGCTGAAGCACGGCAAGTCGGACGCCGCCTCGACGGGCCTGGCCAAGGACTACACGCCGATCTCCTATCCGAAGCCGGACGGGGTGTTCAGCTTCGACAAGCTGTCGTCGGTCTTCCTGTCCTCGACCAATCACGACGAGAACCAGCCGGCGCACCTGAAGCTGAAGGATCCGTCGGTCCCGATCTCGGTCAACCTGCCCAAGTACGGCGAGCCCGCGCGGCTGTTCTGCCCGGCCGGGGTCTATGAGGTGCTGTACGACGAGCAAGGCCAGAACCCGAAGTTCCAGATCAACTTCCAGAACTGCGTCCACTGCAAGACCTGCGACATCAAGGACCCGTCGCAAAACATTAACTGGACGACGCCTCAAGGTGGGGACGGGCCCAACTATCCGAACATGTGAGGTTCCGCCTCACTTGCGACATGGCCCGGAAGCATGAGATTCAGGGCCATGACCGCATCCCGCCTCGCCGTCCTCCTGGCCTCGGCCGCCCTGCTCAGCGCCTGCGCCTCCTCGGGCCTGGGGCCCAGGACGCTCGCGGCGCAGGATGCGCCCGCCTCGTCGTACGGCCTGTTCCTGGCGGGGCAGGGGGCGCTGAACGACGGCCGCGGCGCCCAGGCGGCGACCTATTTCGAGCAGGCGCGGATCGGCGGCGAGGACGGCGACAGCCTGATCTCCGAACGCGCCTTCACCGCGGCCCTGCTGGCCGGCGACATCTCCAAGGCCGCGGCCCTGGCGCCGGGCGGGCCCGACGCCTCCGAGGCCGGCCGGCGCATGGGCCAGCTGGTGCTGGCCATCGAGGACATGGCCTCCGACAAGCCGAAGCTCGCCCAGCCCTTGCTGGCCGGCGACACGATCGGCTTCCCGCACAAATCCGTGGCGGTGCTGCTGTCGCCCTGGGCCGCGGCCATGGCCGGCGACGGCGAAGGCGCCCTGGTGCGGCCCCAGGCGCGGGGCGACCGGGTGGTCGACTATTACGGCCTCTTGGGCCAAGCCTATCTGTACGAGCGCGCCAAGCGGTATGACGAGGCCGAGACCGACTTCAAGGTGCTGACCTCGGGCGACACCCCCGGCGACCTCCTGGTGCTGGCCTATGGCGGCTTCCTGGAGCGGCGCGGGCGCAAGGTCGACGCCCTGGCCCTGTACGCCAGGTCCCTGGCCGCCGAGCCGCGCAACAGCGTGCTGCTGGCCGCCCAGGAGCGGGCGCAAAGCGCCAAGGGCGCGCCGCCCCCGGCGCCGACGCTGAAACAAGGCGCCGCCCAGGCGATCATGGCGCCGGCCGCGGTGATGATCAGCGCCAAGCAGGACCAGATCGCGCTGGCCTATCTGCGCCTGGCCCTGCGGCTCGATCCGAACCTCAACACCGCCTGGCTGATGGTCGGCGACATGATGCAGGCGGCCGGCGATTCCGATGCGGCGCGCGAGGCCTATGGCCGGCCACGCCCGGGTTCGCCGGAATACGCCACGGCCCGGGCCAAGCTGGCCTGGAGCTATCAGGGCGCCAAGGACCCCGAGATGGCGATGAACCTCGCGCGCG
>CAMFHW010000520.1 GCA_945952175.1 uncultured Phenylobacterium sp.
CCGATGCCGACATTGTTGACCAGGATGTCGAGCCGGCCCCAATGCGAGCGGGCCCACTCGGCGATCTCGGCTGCTTCCTTGGCCTTGACGATGTTGAGGGCGAGCGCGTGAGCCGTCCCGCCCTCCATCTCGATCATGCCGACCGTCTCCTCGGCGCGGTCGCCGGCGCGGTCGATGCAGAGCACCTCGGCGCCTTCGCGGGCGAAGGTGAGCGCGATGGCGCGGCCGTTTCCGACGGTCTCGCCGGGGGTCTGGCCGGCGCCCACGACGATGGCCTTCTTCCCCTCCAGGCGTCCGGCCACGATCAGAAGCCCTTCAGATCGGGATCGAGGGTCTGGCCGACGTCGAGCTGCACGCCGAAGCTGTTCAGCATCATCGAGACCTGGGTGTACTGGCCGGCGGTGAAGACCACGTCCATGCACTGCTTGTCGCTGAAATGGGCCTTCAGGGCGGCCCAGGTGGCGTTGGTGATGAACTGGTCGTGATGGAGTTCATCGGCCGCCTGCATCAGGGCCTTGTCGGCGGCGCTCCAGCCCGCGGCGTCCGGGCCCGCCTTGATCCGGGCGATCTCGTCGTCCTTGAGGCCGTCGCGCTTGCCGATGGCGACATGCTGGGTCCATTCGTAGCCCGACTTGCAGAGGAAGCCGATGCGCAGGATGACGATCTCGCGCTCGCGGGCCGGTAGGTCGTTGCGCCGCGACAAGACATAGTTGCCCCAGGCCAGGAAGCCCTTCGCCGCCTTCGGTGCGTGGACGAGGGTGCGGAAGATGTTCAGCACCCGGCCGGTGGCCGCCATCGGCGCCAGAATCTCCTTCTGGTCGGCGTCGAGCTGGTCGTCGGCGAGGGGCGCGATGCGCGGCTGGGTCAGTCTCATACGTCAGGTCCTTCCCTCAGGGCCGTCCTTCCGGCGGGCGGCTCGTATCGTTCGGTCGTGCGGTCAGTGGCGCGGCCAGATGGCGAACCCGATCTGGACCGCGGCGACCAGGCCCACGAGGATCAGTATGGCGCGGCCGACTAGGCGGTTGCGGCGGGTGCGGGCGGCTTCGGCGGGATCGGATTGTTCGCTCATCGCGCCAGGATAGCGGACGGCGGGCCTCAGGCCAGGGCCTGCGTGAAGAAGGCGACCGCCTCGGCGCGCGCCGCCACCGCCGCCACGGGATCGTAGGCCATCAGGACCGGCCCGCCGGCGCCGTTATGGGAGAAGGGATCGACGATGGTCTGGGCCGGCAGGTCGCGGTCGAATCCGTGGGTCGAGCCGGCATAGGTCCTGCCCCGCACGGGGGCCTCGCCGCGTGCGGCGATCGCCGCCACCAGCTTTTCACCGGCGTCGGGATGGTCGTAGGTGTCGGCCGATCCGGTCTGGATCAGGATCGGCGCGCCGCTGAGCCCGGTGAGCGCCATGCGCGGATCGGCCTCGTAGGCCCAGCAGACCGGATAGTGCGCGCAATGGGCCTTGAAGCCCGGCGCGTCGCCTCGCAGCGGATCGGCGAACCGCCTGGCGGCGGACAGCAGGGTGACGACCCCGCCCCAGGAGAAGCCCATGATCCCGATGCGGTCGGCGTCGACCTCCGGCTGGGCCTGCAGGAAGCGCAGCGCGCCGAAGGCGTCGGCCAGGGTCTCGACCGGCGAGCCGGGCCGGGCGGCCGCGCCGCGCTTGGACCCACGCGCCGACCACATGTCGATCTCCAGGGTGACGAAGCCGGCGTCGTTCAGCGCCTGGGCGTGGAAGTTCCCGCGGCCGTCGACGCCGTCCGAGCCGTGGCAGATGAGGATGGCCGGATGGTTCGCCGAGGCGTCCAGCGGGGTGCGCAGCTTGCCGGCCACCTGCAGCGGGGTCTCGGCGAGGGAAGGGAAGGCGACATAGGACGTGCGCACGCGGAACCTCGGACATGAGAAGGGCCGCCCAGGCTATCGCGCCCGGGCGGCCCTGCAAGGTCAGGCTTGGCCTGGGCCTAGAAGCCCTTGCGCAGCGTCACGCCGTAGGTGCGCGGCTGGTTGACCAGGTAGCCGTAACGGGCCCGCAGGCCGCGCTCGCGGTCCAGGGCGAGCTTGGCGCGCTCGTCGGTCAGGTTATTGACGAACAGGGCCACGTCCCAGTCGCTGTCGGCGTTACGCAGGCCAACCCGGAAGTTGGTGTTGTTGTAGGACGGCAGCTTGAGCTGGAAGGCCAGAGTCGAGACGCTGGGCGAGCCGATCCCGAACAGGCTGACCGTGCGCGGATCGCCTTCCTGGTCGGAGATCTGGGTGTAGCGGTCGCCCACATACTGCCAGGACAGGTTGGAGTAGGCGGTCAGGCCGCCGTTCATCGGACGCACGTAGCCCAGGCTGATCGCGGCCTGGAACTTCGGCACGGTCGGCAGGCGGTTGCCGGCGCGCAGGGCTTGCAGCACGGCGCCGCTGGAATCGCGGACGCTGGAGCGGAGCTCCGAGTCGTTCAGCGAGGCCGAGGCCGAGATGTCGAAGTTGTCGTTCAGGCGCGAGTTCAGCTCGGCCTCCAGGCCCATCGAGCGCGCCTTCGGCACGTTGACGATCAGGCGCGAGGAGCAGCTGCCGGCGTCGACCGTCGCCTGCAGGTTCTCGATGTCGGAATAGAAGGCCGCGGCGGTGAACGAGCCGCCCGGGATCTTCGCCTTCAGGCCCGCCTCGTAGTTCCAGACGCTCTCGTTGTCGAAGCTGGGCTTGCCGAGCGGCGAGAAGGTCGCCAGGTCGGCCGGGGTGCAGAGCGGCTTGTTCAGCGGATCGTTGACCCCGCCGAGGCGGAAGCCCTTCGAGATCTGGCCGTTCACCGTGATGGTGTCGGTGGCCTTGTAGGCGACGATGACCCGCGGGGCGAAGTCGTCGGCTTTCACGTGGCCCGGATAGTCGATGGTCACGTCGGCGAAGATGCCGTCGAAGGTCAGCTTGCGCTTCTCTTCGTAGCGGGCGAGGCGCAGGCCGGCGGTGACGTCCAGCTTCTCGTTGAAGTGGTAGGTCGCCTCGCCGAAGACCGCATACTGCTTGAGGTTATAGGGCACGGTCGAGAAGTAGAGGTGGTCGGTCGGGGCCCGGACGCTGGCCGAGGGGATGCCCGACAGCGCGGTGAAGCCGCGGACGATCAGGTCCTGGGCGTAGTCGCGGTCCATGTCGCTGTAGAAGGCGCCCACCAGCCAGTCGAGCTTGCCGGCGTCCTTCGAGGCCAGGCGCACTTCCTGGGTGAACAGGGTCACCTTGGTCG
>CAMFHW010000521.1 GCA_945952175.1 uncultured Phenylobacterium sp.
CAGGATGCGATCGAGTTCCTGCTCGACAAGCTGCGCAGCTCGAAGAACAACGACGAGTTCTTCCAGTCGATGAATACTTAAGCGTCTGTAAACGCTAAAGTTTCACGTGAAACACGGGGGCGGCGCAGGTGACTGCGCCGCCCTTTGCGCATTCAGGGGATGAGCAGGCTCGCCCCGACCGTCTCGCGGCTTTCCAGGGCCTCGTGGGCCTTGGCCGCCGCGGCCAGCGGGAAGGTCTGGCCGATCTCGATCTTCACCTTCCCGGAGGCGATCACCGCGAACAGGGCCGCGGCGCTCTCGTCGAGCTCGGCGGTGGTCAGCAGGTAGTCGCCCATGGTCGGGCGGGTGATGTAGACCGAACCCGCCGCCAGCAGCCGGGCCGGCGCGAACGGGTCGGGCGGACCCGAGGCGTTGCCGAAGCTGACGAACAGGCCCCGCTTGGCGAGGCTGGCCAAGGTGGCCTCGAAGGTCGCCTTGCCCACCGAGTCATAGGCCACCGGCACGCCCTTGCCGCCGGTGATGCGGCGCACCTCGGCGGCGACATCCTGGTCGCGATAGAGGATGACGTGGTCGGCGCCGTGCTCGCGGGCGCGGGCCGCCTTGTCCTCGGAGCCGACCGTGGCGATGACCTCGGCGCCCAGGGCCTTGCCCCACTGGACGAGGATCTGGCCGACCCCACCGGCGGCGGCATGGACCAGGATCGGATCGCCCGGCTTCAAGGTGTAGCAGCGGCGAAGCAGGAACTCGGCGGTCATACCTTTCAGCAGGGCCGCGGCGGCGGTGCGGGCGTCGATGCCGGCCGGCGGCTTCACGGCGCGCTCGGCCGCCACCACGTGAAACTCCGCATAGGCGCCGATCGGGCCGGAGGCGTAGGCGGCGAGGTCGCCCGGCGCGAAGCGGGTGACCCCCTCCCCCACCGCCTCGACCACGCCGGCCGCCTCCATGCCGAGCCCCGACGGCAGCCTCAGCGGATAGAGGCCGGTGCGGTGGTAGGTGTCGATGAAGTTGATGCCGATGGCCTGGTGGCGGACCAGGATCTGGCCCGGGCCCGGCTGCGGGGTCGGGACGTCCACCAGGGACAGCACGCCCGGACCGCCGGTCTGCTCGAAACGGATCGCCTTCATGTCATTCCCCCAGGTGAGCCTGGAAGAAGGCCAGGGTCCGGCCCCCCGCCAGCTTGGCGTCGGCCTCGTCATAGTGTTCGCCGCCCTTGCGGGCGAAGGCGTGGTCGCGGCCGGGATAGGTGTGGATGGTGATCTGGGGGTGGTTCTTCAGCGCCTGCAGGATCACCTCCTGGGCGGGCTTCGGCACGAACTGGTCTTCCTCCGCGATGTGCATCATCAGCGGCTGGGCGATCTTGGCGGCCTCGCCCGTCAGGCTCTCGATGCCCACGCCGTAATAGGCGACCGAGGCGTCGATGTCGGTGCGCGCCGCGGTGAGATAGGCAAGCTTGCCGCCCAGGCAGAAGCCGACGCAGCCGACCTTGCCGGTGCAGGCGGGGTCGTCGCGCAGGGCGTCGATGACCGCGTCGATATCGAGCACGCCCTGGTCGGCGTCGAAGGCGTTCATCAGCGCGAAGGCCTTCTTCCACTCGGCCTCCGTCTGGTCGGTGATGTCGACGCCAGGCTCGATGCGCCAGAAGAGGTCCGGGCAGACCGCGAGATAGCCGGCGCTGGCCAGCTCGTCGGCGATGCCGCGCATCACCGCGTTCACCCCGAAGATCTCCTGGATGACCACGACGCCGGGCGCCTTGGCCTTGGCCGGACGCGCCACATAGGCGGCCATCTGGCCCCCGTCGGCGGTTCGGATCTGGATCATTTCTCCCATCTTCGGCTCCCGTCCTTCTGAAAATCGTCGTGGTCTCTAGCGTGACGCCCCCGACGCCCGCCATAACTAAGTCGTCAAACCCGAGGTTGGCCCCATGAAGATGACCATCGAGATCGACTGCACCCCGCAGGAGGCCCGGACCTTCCTAGGCCTGCCGGATGTCAGCGGCTTGAACGACAAGCTCGTCGAAGAGATGCAGAAGCGGATGGAGGCCAACATCAACATGCTCTCCCCCGAGGAGCTGATGAAGAACTGGGCCGCGTTCGGCGCCGGCGCCCAGGAGAGCTTCCGCAAGCTGATGGCCTCGGCCGTTGATATCGGCATGGGCGCCACGCGGCCCAAATGAACGACACCATCTTCGCGCCAGCCACCGCGCCCGGCCGCGCGGCGGTGGCGGTCGTGCGCGTGTCCGGTTCCCGGGCTGGCGCGGCCGTCCGCGCCCTGGCCGGCCGCCTCCCCTCGCCGCGGCGTGCGGCGTTGCGGACCCTGAAGGCCGGCGATGGCGTGGCCATCGACCAGGCCCTGGTCCTCTGGTTCCCTGCGCCCGGCAGCTATACCGGTGAAGATTCGGCCGAGTTTCACGTGCATGGCGGGCCGGCGGTGGTTTCGGCCCTGCTGGAAGCCCTGGCGTCGCAGGGCCTGCGCCTGGCCGAGCCCGGCGAATTCACCCGCCGCGCCTTCGAGCACGGCAAGCTGGATCTCGCCCAGGCCGAGGGTGTGGCCGACCTGATCGAAGCCGAGACCGAAGCCCAGCGCCGGCAGGCGCTCGATCAGCTCGACGGGGTCCTGGGCCGGGCCCAACAGGCTTGGCGCGAGGACCTGATCGAATGCCTGGCCGTATTCGAGGCGGCGGTGGATTTCCCGGACGAGGAAGTGCCGGCCGACGTCGCCGACCGCGCCCAGCCGGTGCTGGAGCGGCTGATCGACCAGTTGGAGGCGGCGCTGGACGGCGTCCGGCGGGGCGAACAGGTGCGCGAGGGTTTCCGGATCGCCCTGGTGGGCGCGCCGAACGCCGGCAAGAGCACGCTCCTGAACGCCCTGGCGGGCCGGGAAGCGGCGATCGTCACCGCCACACCGGGCACGACGCGGGACATCATCGAGGTCCCGATGCGGCTGGGAGGCTACAAGGCCCTGGTCGCCGACACCGCCGGCCTGCGCGAAACCGCCGACGAGATCGAGGCCGAGGGCGTGCGCCGCGCCCGCGCCTGGGCGCGGGGGGCGGACCTCCGGGTCTGGGTGGTGGACGGCTCCGGCCCGCACGCCGCGCCGCCGCCGGCGGAGCTGGAGGCCGGCGATCTCTGCGTGATCAACAAGGCCGACCTGCCGCTCGGCGGAGAGACCGGCGCGGCGCTCGCCGAGGCGCGGGCCGCGGGCGATGCG
>CAMFHW010000522.1 GCA_945952175.1 uncultured Phenylobacterium sp.
GCTGGGCGAGGCCGAAGCGCTCGGCCTGTTCGATGACCATGATGGTGGCGTTGGGCACGTTGACGCCGACCTCGACCACGGTCGTCGCGACCAGGATGCGGACCTTGCCGTCGGCGAAGTCGGCCATCACCGCGTCCTTCTCGGCGGGCGGCATCTTGCCATGGACCAGGCCGACACCGGGGCCGATCTTGGCGCGAAGCTCGGCGGCGCGGATCTCGGCCGCCTTGAGGTCGACCAGCTCGGATTCCGAGACCAGGGGGCAGATCCAGAAGGCCTGGGCGCCGTCCTTCACCGCCTCGCGCAGGCGGGCCTCGACCTCCTCGACGCGGGTCATGGGGGCGGCTCGGGTGGCGACGGGCGTGCGGCCCGGCGGCTTCTCGTCGATGCGGCTGACATCGAGGTCGCCGTAGAGGGTGAGTTCCAGGGTGCGCGGGATCGGCGTGGCCGACATGGCCATCAGATGGACGGCCTGGCCCTTGGCCTGGAGCCGCTGGCGCTCGGCGACGCCGAACCTGTGCTGCTCGTCGATGACCGCCAGTTGCAGGCGGTGGAAGGCGACCTCGTCCTGGAAGAGGGCGTGGGTGCCGACCGCGACGTGAGCCTCGCCGGAGGCCAGGGCGCGGAGCTTTTCAGCACGGCCGGCGCCCTTGTCGCGACCGGTGAGCAGGACAGCTTTCAGGCCGTGAGCGCCGAGCGGGCCGCTGAGGGTCTCGAAATGCTGGCGCGCGAGGATCTCGGTCGGGGCCATGAGCGCGCTCTGGCCGCCGCCCGCCGCCACGTCGGCCATGGCCAGCATGGCGACCACGGTCTTGCCGGAGCCGACATCGCCCTGAACGAGGCGGCTCATCCGCTCGCCAGCCTTGAGATCGCCGCGGATCTCGCTGAGCGCCCGGACCTGGGCGCCCGTGAGCTTGAAGGGCAGGTCGGCCTCGATGCGATCGGCGAGGGAGCTGGGAGCGATCGTCGCGGCGGGGTCCTTCCGACGCTCCGCCTTGCGCTGGGCCATGGCGAGCTGGTGGGCCAGGAGTTCGTCATAGGCCAGGCGGCGCTGGTGCGGGGCGCCGGGCGAGAGGTCCATCTCCGAGGCCGGGGCGTGGAGGTGGGTGATCGCCTCACGCCAGGTCGGAAAGCGCTCGCGGGCGAGCCAGGCGGGGTCCTGCCACTCGGGCAGGTCCGGCGCCCGGGCCAGGGCCTCGAGCACGAACTTGCGAACGGTGCGGGGCGGCAGGCCGGCGGTGGCCGGATAGACCGTCTCGACCGAAGGGATCTCGTCGGCCTTGTCGAGCGGCACGATGTAGTCGGGATGGGCGATCTGCAGGGTCAGGCCGAAGCGTTCGACCTTGCCGGAGATCAGGCGCTTGGAGCCCTTCGGGTGCTTGGTCTCGAGCTGGCCGCCGAAGCTGCCGAAGAAGACCAGGTCCAGCGTGCCGCTCCCGTCATAGGTCTTGGCCTTCCAGGGCTGCTGGGGGCTGCGGGGTTTCTGCCAGGCGTCGATCTCCACCGAGAAGGTCTGGACCTCGCCTTCGACGGCGTCGACCACGGTCGCGTGGCGGCGGCGGATCAGGGCGTGGGGCTTGAGGAACAGGACGTCGCGCACGATGGGGCCCGCCAGCCTGTCCAGCAGCGGCGCCACGCGCACCCCCACGCCCTTGAGGGTCGTGATCGGGGCATAGAGCGGAAAGAGAATCTCCGGGCGCATCGGCGACACCATAGCGCGTGCTGGCGTTCGGGCCGCGCGCCCTCTATATGCGCTCAACTCTAGTCATGCTTATCGACGACACACGCCTGAAGCGGCTGAAGTACCGGGCTTGGCACCGGGGCTTCCGGGAAGCGGACCTCATTCTGGGGCCGTTCGCGGACCAGCATTGCCCGCAGATGACCCTGGACCAGGTGGAGGCCTTCGAGGCCCTGCTGGAACACCCCGACCAGGATCTCTACGAGTGGATCGTCGAGAAGACGCCGACCCCGCGCGAGGCGGACGGCGAGATCATGCGCATGATCAAGGCCTTCCGCGACGAGGCTTACAAGGCGGGCCCCAATGCCCGCTGACGGTTCGCGCGCCCCGACCCAGGCGGAGACGCGGCGCATCGCCCAGGATCCCGGCCGGCTCGACCTGATCGGCGCGCCCGAGGGCTTCGACGCCCTGGTGATGAGCGACATCGTCAAGGCGCGAGGCGGGCTCTCGGTGTTCGTGGCCCGTGACGGCTCGCGCCTGTCGGCCTTCATCGACGCCTTCGGCTTCTTCGCGCCGGGCGTGGAAATTCTGCGATTCCCGTCCTGGGATTGTCTGCCCTATGACCGGATCGGGCCGTCGCCGGGCGTCGCCGCCCAGCGCATGACGACCCTGGCGCGCCTGACCGGCGGCCTGGACGCGAAGAAGCCCGTGCTGCTGGTGACCGCCATGCCGGCGGCGATCCAACGCGTGCCGCCGAGGTCGGCGGTGGAGGGCGCGACCTATTCGGCCAGGGTCGGCCACGTGGTCGAGATCGCCGAGCTGGAGCGCTATTTCGCGGTCAACGGCTATCAGCGCGCCTCGACCGTGTCGGAGCGCGGGGAGTTCGCGATCCGTGGCGGGGTGATCGATGTCTTCCCGCCGAGCGCCGAGGAGCCGGTGCGGCTGGACCTGTTCGGCGACACCCTGGAGTCGATCCGCGCCTTCGATCCCGAGACCCAGCGCTCGACCAAGCAGCTCAAGGACGTGACCCTGCTGCCGGTGTCCGAGGCCCTGCTGGACAAGGACGCGATCGCCCGGTTCCGGCGTGGATATGCGGCCAATTTCGGCGCGCCTGGCGGGGATCCGCTCTACGAGACGGTCAGCGAAGGCGGCCGCCGGGCCGGCATGGAGCACTGGCTGCCGCTGTTCTACGGCGAGATGGCGACCCTGTTCGACTATCTGCCGCCCGACGCCCTGGTGGCCCTGGATCACCTGGCCGGCGAGGCGCGCGACGAGCGGATGGCGATGATCGCCGACGCCTATGACGCCCGCGCCCAGGCGGACCGGAAGGTGCACTACCATCCGCTGGAGCCCGAGCGGCTCTATCTGGGCGACGACGAGTGGAAAGGCCTGCTGGCCAGGCGTCCCACGCGGAGGTTCTCGGCCTTCCAGGAAGCCGAGGGCGACACGGTCGTCGACATGGGCGCACGGCTGGGCCGGACCTTCGTGGCCGAGCGCCAGCAGGACTCGGTCAACC
>CAMFHW010000523.1 GCA_945952175.1 uncultured Phenylobacterium sp.
GCGCGTCGGCGCCTATCTCGACAAGCGCATCGCCGCCGACCCGATCTAAGCCGCGGCCTTCTTCGCGGCGGGCTGATCGGCGTCGAGGAAGGCGCGGATTTTCGGCGCGGATTCGGCGGCGCGGCTGACCAGGAACAGGTGGCCGCCGCCCTCGATGATCTCCAGGGTGGCGTGCGGGATCAGGCGCGCCAGGAACTTGCCGTTGACCAGGGGCACGATGCGGTCGGCGTCGCCCATCATCACCAGGGTCGGCGCCATGATCAGCGGCA
The DNA here is from genome assembly GCA_945952175.1 of uncultured Phenylobacterium sp. GTDB lineage: Bacteria > Pseudomonadota > Alphaproteobacteria > Caulobacterales > Caulobacteraceae > Phenylobacterium. Next base: position 270 of record CAMFHW010000523.1, read on the forward strand.
GGAACGGCACGCTGGTCCAGCCGGCCATGGCCATCAGCTGGTAGAGATAGCCGGCGCGGCTGGGCGGGACGATGCGGCCGATATGGCCGTCCGACCCCTGCGTCTCGCCGCCATAGAGCGCCTCGAAATTGCGACGCATGAACTCCGGGTCGATGTAGCGCTTGGGGTCGGCCATCTTGGACAGGGCGCCGATGTCGCCCGGGACCATGATCACCCCCGCCGAGGTGGCGGCGAGGACCAGCCTGCCGGTGCGGTTCGGGTGCTGGAAGGCGAACTGCTGGGCCAGCCCCCCGCCCCACGAGACGCCCATCACGTCGACCTTGTCGTAGCCCAGCTTGTCCAGCAGGCGTGCGGCGGTGAGCGCCATGGTCCAGGGCCGGTAGGGCGCGACCGGCTTGGGCGAGCCGCCGATACCCGGCATGTCGAAGGTGACGAGGTCGCGGTCCGGGAACCAGTCGGCCAGGGGCGCCATCAGCTCGATATTGGCTCCGATGCCGTTGAAGAACAGGATCGGCCGGCGCGCGCCGGGCTCGCGCGCCTTCCAGACCGCGACGCGGAGCTGCCGCCCGCCCGCCCGCAGGATCTCGATGCGGGGGTTTTGTTCAGTGCTCACGGGCGGCGCGTCCTTCTTCAGTCGAACAGATAGGTCCCCGGCGCGGGGCCGAGGGAGGGATGTTTCTTGGAGCCGCCGGACTTCGGCGCGGCCTTATTCGGCCCCGAACGAGCGGCGAGCCATTCGGCCCAGAACGGCCACCAGGAGCCGGCCTTCTCCTCGGCCGCGCCGTTCATCCAGGCGTCGATCGAGGCCGGCGGACGGGTCGGCGAGTGGAAATACTTGGCCTTGGGATTGCCGGGCGGGTTCAGCAGGGCCTGGATATGGCCGGACTGCGAAAGCACGAAGTCGACATTGGGCGAGCCGATCAGCTGGGTCAGCCGGTAGCAGGCCTTCCAGGGCGTGATGTGGTCGGTGACGCCGGCGACGACGAAGACGTCCTGCTTGACCTTGGTCAGGTCGACCTTGTGGCCGGCCAGCTCGACCTCGCCGGGATTGCGGAACGGCTGGGTCTCGTAGACCCGCAGATAGTCCGAGTGCAGGGCCGCGGTCAGGTTGGTCGAGTCGTTGTTCCAGAACAGCACGTCGAACGGCGGTGGGTCCTCGCCGTGCAGATAGTTGTTGATGACGTAGTTCCACACGAGGTCGTTGGGCCGCAGCCAGGCGAAGGTGCGCGAGAGCGAAGAACCCTCCAGCACGCCCTTCTTGGCCGAGCGACGGCGCGCCATCTCGATGCCGTGCTTGGAGACCAGGGCTCCGGCCTCGCTATCGGCCATGTCCGGGTCGAGCACGCAGACCATCAGCGAGGCGGAGTTGATCCGGTCGTCGCCGGCGGCGGCGAGCTTGGACATCAGGGTCGCGGTGGTGATCCCGCCCGAGCAGGCGCCCGAGACATTGACCTTGTCCGACTTGGTGATCGCCCTGATCACGTCGGTGGCCTCGATCAGGGAGTCGACATAGGCGGCCAGGCCCCAGTCGGCGTGTTCCTTGGTCGGGTTGCGCCAGGAGACCAGGAACACCTGGAAGCCCTGGGAAACCAGGAAGCGGACGATCGACTTGTCGGGCGACAGGTCGTTCACATAGGCCTTGTTGATCTGCGGCGGGATGATCAGCAGCGGGATTTCGTGCACCTCGGGCGTCGAGGGCGCGTACTGGATCAGCTCCATCATCTCGGTGCGGTGGACGACGTCGCCGGGGCTGGTGGCCAGGTTCTCGCCGACCTTGAAGGGGCGTTTGTCGACCTGACTGACAATCCCGTCATTCTGGGTGATGTCGTCATAGGCGTTCTTCAGGCCCTTAAGCAGCGAGCCGCCGCCAGTCTCGAAGGCTTTCTTGATCGCCGAGGGATTGCCCGCCAGGGCGTTGGTCGGGGCGGCCGAGTCCAGGATCATCTTGGTGACGAAGCTGGCGCGGGCCTTTTCCAGCTCATCGAGATCAAGGTCGTCGAGCCAGCCCTCCATGCCCTTCTGGACGGCCAGGTAATACTGCATGGCGCCGCGATAGAGCGGGTTGGTCCGCCAGGCCGGGTCCTGGAACCGCTTGTCCTTCGGCGAGGGCGCGAGCTCGGACTTGCCGGCGACGATGTTGGCCACCTCGCCGGAGAAGGCCTTCATGTGCTTCAACGACTTCACCGGCCGGCCGGCGGTCTCGCGCAGCATCACGGCGACGGCGCCGAGCAGATCCTCACGCGCGATGCCGATCATGGGGTTCAGGCCCGAGGTGTTCTCGGTCGCGCCGCCGCCCTCGAGGCGGATTCCGGGCTTGGTCATTCGTAGCTCCTCCCACACGCGCGAGATCGTTCTCGCCTCGCTGCGTCGTTGGAACCTAGAGTGCGGGCGGGACGCGGACTGTCAATCGGGGCGGCAAGAGTATGAAAACCCGCGAGAAGATCCTGCGCGGCGCGCTCGAACTGTTCAACGCCGAGGGCGTGGGCGGCCAGTCGGCTGTGGATGTGGCCTCGGCGCTGGGGATCAGTGCGGGTCATCTCTACTACCACTTCAAGGGCAAGCCGGAGATCCTGGCCGAGCTGATGGCGCGCCACCGCGAGGAGATCGACCTGGTGGCCGAGGCCCTGCGCGACGCCGCGCGTGGCGAGCCCACCCTGGAGACGCTGTGGACCCACGTGCACATCCTGGTCGAGGAGACCTGGGACGCGCGGTTCTTCTGGCGCGAACCGGCCCTCGCGCAGGGCCAGGAGGACGTCGCCGCCCATGCCCGCCACGTGGTCGTGGCGATGCGGACCGCGATCTCCGAGATGCTGATCGCCCTGGCGCGGGGCGGCGTGATCACGGCCTCGGCCGAGGTCTGCGACGGCCTCGCCCGCCAGATCACCACCGGCGCCTGCTTCCACGCCCACGCTCTC
>CAMFHW010000524.1 GCA_945952175.1 uncultured Phenylobacterium sp.
AGTGATGACAGCGTAGAGCATTGGGGACTCGTTACGCGAGTATTCTCGGAATGAAGCGGTAGACTGACAAAAGTTAGTTGATATCAACACAAATGACTTGAGGTTGCAGCAAAGGGATGCTCCAACGATACGGCCCGCCCGCGTTCAGACATTCGACTGGTCGCCGAGGCAGGCATGCGCAACGGGTCGCGCAGCGTCGGGTGGATGGACGCGCGGCCTTCGGACTTTGGGGGTTCTGGTATGAAAATGTTTCTGGCATCGGTCGCCGTCGCGGCGACGGCGCTCACGGCGCTGCCGGCCTCGGCCGCGCAGCTCTTCTATATCTCGGGCGGCAATTACGACGAGATGGTCCACAACGACCATCAGGCGGCGGGCACGAGCATCACGCTCAAGACCAAGCCCAGCGCCTACAGCGTCATCTTCTCGGCGGACGACACGCTGACGCCCAACGGCAACGGCTTCGCCAAGCAAGACGGGCCCTTCTCCTGGGTCAGCATCGACCCGCTCGACGTCGGCTTCACCAAGATGGGTTTCACGCTGAACCCGGACGGCAAGAGCAAGGCTGACTGGGACTTCGACATCCTGGTCACCTTCATCGGCGGCGGAACGCAGCTTCTGTCGGGCGTCCTGCCCAGCAACGGCAAGGTCGACGTCTGGGCCCAGGGCTCGGAAATCATGGACAGCGTGAAGATCTTCAACCTGACCAGCGGCGGCAAGTCGTACGACTTCGCCGACATCCGCCACACCTCTTTCGACGCCAAGTCGATCGGCGGCCCGACGCCGCCCGGCGTGCCGGAACCGGCGACCTGGGCGATGATGATCGCCGGCTTCGGCCTGGCGGGCGCCGCGCTCCGCCGCCGGCGCGCCATCGCGGCCTGATCGCCGTCGAGACCTCGGGAACCGGCGCCGCGGAGAAGCCTCCGCGGCGCCGTTTTCGTTTCGCGTACCATTCTTAATTCCGGCGCTGTTTCGGGGGCTTAGGGCGACAGAGGCGGGCCGGGCCCCGCCCTTGACCCGACGGCGCCGTTTCGTCCGCCCACCATCTGCCGCATCATCGCCTTGCGCGGACGCAGAGCCGCGGCGGAGGGCGCATGGGACGGCAAAAGGTGTTGGTGCTCTACCTGGCCAATTCGGCGCTCGATGCGCCGGTGGTGGGCTGGAGCGTCTATGACGGAACGGGGCGGACGCTCCACATGGCCGGCGACGACGACCAGCCACCCTACCGCACCGGGCTCGACGCCCTGAAGGACGGCTGGCGGCTGTTCCAGGCCTCGCAGCTCCTGCCGCACGAGAAGGGGTCGGAGTTCGACCTCGCCTATCTCAAATACGAGTTCTTCTTCGAACAGATCGTGGAGGTGGCGTGATGGACAGCCTGCCCCTGTTGAACGCCGAGCAGATGGCGAGCTTCGTCTCGCGCGGCTTCCTGCGGTTCGACGCCGCCGTGCCGGCGGAGATTAACGACCAGTTCCTGGCCGAGATGGGCGAGATCGCCGAGGCCCTGCCGGGCCGGCGGCTGCGCGAGGCCTATGGGGAGATGATGGCGCGCGCCGGCGTGCCCGAGGTCCCGGCCGGCACGCCGCTCGACCGGGCCTACGCCCAGGGGTCCGCCATCCGCCGCCTGCTCGACCTGCCGCTGGTGGCCGGCGCGATCCGCAGCCTGGTCGGCGAGGATCCGGTCTTCGACCACCACTTCCTGCATGTCACCTTCCCGCCCGCCTATCACGAAGGCGAGAACGTCTCCCAGCACACCCACCAGGACTCCACGATCGACCCGCGCCAGGCCTTCGACCTGCAGATCATGTATTACCCGCACGCGGTGACCCGGGAGATGGGCGGCACCCGCTTCGTCCCGGGCACCCACCTGCGCAAGGTCTCGGAGGTGGCGCTCGGCCGCTACCAGAACATCCGCGGCCAGCAGCACATGGTCTGCGAACCGGGGACGCTGCTCTTCCTGCATTCCGGCATCTGGCATGGCGGCGGCGTGAACCTCGCCGATCGCACGCGGACCATGTTCAAGGTCCGCATCAATCCGTCGAAGAGCCAGCAGCGCCAATTCGACGTGGGCACGCTCAAGCCCCAGGCCGCCCAGCGCCCGATCTTCTATGTGAAGGGCCGCCTGCCGGCCGGGGTCGAGCAGATCCTGATGACGCCCGAGCCCTGGTTCGAGCAGGACACCGGGCGTCTGGAGTTCGTCAACCGCATCAAGCTGTGGCGCTATCTCACCGCTGATCCGACCTACGACGCCGACTACTGGCTGACGCGGCTGGAGAACCTGGCGGAGGCGTGAAGGCTCAGGCGAGGCCGCACTGTCACTCCCACTCCGTCATCCCGGGCCTTGTGCCCAGGATCCCTGTCGACGCTCGCTAGACGCCAGCGAATGAAGCGTCGGCCTCGACGGGCCTTCGCAAGCGCACGGGCCAGCGGACAGAGGGATCCCGGGCACAAGGCCCGGGATGACGGTCGGGGGGTTGCTAGTGCGTCTCCGACGCCGGCTCCTGGCTGATCTCTTCCAGGGTCTTGCCGACCTGCTTGGCGCCGTAGTCGAGAGCGATGTCGCCGAGCGACAGGATGCCGACCAGGTTCCCCTTCTCTCCGGTCACGACCAGGCGGCGGATCTGGTGGCTGGCCATCTTGCCGGCGGCGTCGGCGACATTGGTGTCTTCGCTCACGGTCTGGACACCCTCGGTCATCACCTCGGAGACCGGGGTGTCCAGGCTGCCGCCCTCGGCGACGACGCGCAGGACGATGTCCCGGTCGGTGACCAGGCCCACGACCTTGCCGTCCTCGACCACCGGCACGGCGCCGGAATCGACATTGGCCATCACCGACGCGACCTTGCGGATCGGGTCGACGGGGCGTGCGGTGGCGACCTGGGCGGTCATGACTTCGGCGACTCTCATGGGGTCCTCCTGTTTCAGGGCCGGCAGGAGAACCCCTCTGGGCCTGACCCGTTCCGAAAAAAGCTAGGCCGCTTCGGTCAGGACGTCGTCGAGCCGCTCGTAGCTGCGGGCCACGCCGCCGGCCATGCCGGTGGCCAGCACCATGTCGCGCAGCTCCTTGGTCGCGAACTGCTGGATCAGGGTGAGCTTCGTCCCCGAACCCTCGGCCTCGATCAGATTGATCACCAGGCTGTCGCCGCTCTCCTGGTCGTCCGGCCGCTCGGAATTGGCGATCCGGCCGA
>CAMFHW010000525.1 GCA_945952175.1 uncultured Phenylobacterium sp.
GAGATTGCCTCTTGTCTCGTGGGCTCGGAGATGTGTATAAGAGACAGCTTGTGCTCTTCGCGAATGATATCCATGCACAATTCCACGCATTCATCGCAGATGAACACCGTGGGGCCCGCAATCAGCTTGCGGACTTCGTGCTGGCTCTTGCCGCAGAAAGAGCAATACAGCGTGCTCTTGGAATCTCCGCTTGCGGCTTTGGTCATGCTTTCTCTCACTCTCTAGACGTACTCGGCGGCAAACCGGTCCGTCCGCCCTGTGGAGCGTATCCCCGACGCCATCAGTCCAGGCTACGCGCTTCAGGTTGTCTAATCCTTGACAATCCCCGATCCGCGCTCGGATCACAAGTCTTGCCGCTTCCTGGGCGACATTTGGCGGCAGGGGCGCCCGATGGCCAGGCTCCGCCGAATCCGTAAATGGGTGCGCCGGGCGCCGCCGCAAGCTATGGATCCGGACGGCCAGGGGGACAGCATGCCGACGACCACTGGGGGCGGCGCCGAGGGGGCGCGGCCGGACGACCTGGACGGCCAGTTCGCCGAGAAGGGCGTGGTGGCGTTCGACTTCGACGGCACGCTGACTGTCCGCGACAGCTTCACCGCCTTCCTGAAATGGCGCGTGCCGGCCGCCCGGCACAGGGCCGGCATGGTCCACCTGGTCCCCTCGGCCCTCGCCTATCTCGGCCATCGCAGCCGGGGCCGCATCAAGGCGGCCGCGACGCGGGAATTCCTGGCCGGCCTGTCCCGCGCCGACCTGGAGGCCGAGACCCGCGCCTTCGCCCAGGCCCAGGCCACCCGGCTGCTGCGCCCGGACGCCCTGCGGTCCTGGCGCTACTGGCGCCAGCGGCCGGTCAAGCTGGTGATCGTCAGCGCCTCGCCGGACGCCGTGGTCGCCCCCTTCGCCCGCGGCCTGGGCGCCGACGCCCTGATCGCCACCGAGCTCGCCTATGACGACGAGGACCGGGTGACCGGCGCCTTCGTCGGCGCCAATTGCCGTGGCCCGGAGAAGGTGCGGCGGCTGGAGACCATGTTCGGGCGCGGCCTGCGCCTGATCGCCGCCTATGGCGACACCAGCGGCGACCGCGAGATGCTGGCCATCGCCGACCACGCCGGCTATCGCGAATTCAAGGAGAAGCCCTGAGCCATGGTCCGCCTGCGCTTCAAGGTCGAGAAGCTGATCCGCGACAAGCTGCCGGCCATCATGCGGGGCCAGGGGCTCGCCGTGTTCGACCGCCGCCTGGACGATGCGGATTTCGACGCCAGCCTGCGGACCAAGCTCCTGGAAGAAGCCGCCGAGGCCCAGGCGGCGGCCGACCGCGAGGAGCTCGCCGGTGAACTCGCCGATCTCGCAGAAGTGATCCTGGCGCTCGGCGCGCTGCACGGGCTTTCGGCCGCCGACATCGAAGCCCGGCGGCTGGCCAAGCGGGACGAGCGCGGCGGCTTCGACGCGCGCGTGTTCAACGCCGCCGTCGAGGCGGATGAGGGCCTGCCCGCGGCGGCCTATTATCTCGCGCGGCCCCAGCAGTATCCGAGGGTGGAATGAAACATGCCGGCCCCACCGCGCTCGACGCGATCGAGCCGCTGCTGGTCCAGATCCGCGCCCTCCCCGGCCTGACCGAGCGCAAGCGCGGCATCTTCTATCGGAAGGCCACGGCGTTCCTGCATTTCCACGAGGATCCGGCCGGCATGTTCGCCGACGTCCGCGACGCCTCGGGCAAGGGTTTCGAGCGGATCGACGTCACGGAGAGCTCCGGCGCGGAGGCGTTGCTGCGCGCGGCGGCCGAACGGCTGGCATGAAAAAGCCGGCGGCCCGAGGGACCGCCGGCTCTTCGAAGATTCGACGCGACGACCTCAGTCGTCGGCGCGGTTCTCTTGCACCAGGTCGATCAGGCCCCAGGCCTTGGCTTCTTCCGGGGTCATGAAGGTGTCGCGGTCGAGCTTTTCCTCGACCTCTTCATAGGACTGGCCGGTGTGCTTGGCGTAGAGCTCGTTCAGGCGGCGCTTGGTCTTGATGATGTCCTCGGCGTGACGCTCGATGTCCGATGCCTGGCCGGAATAGCCGCCCGACGGCTGGTGGACCATGATGCGGGCGTTCGGCAGGCTGATGCGGTTGCCGGGGGCGCCGGCCATCAGCAGGAACGAGCCCATCGAGGCCGCCATGCCCATGCACAGGGTCACGACCGGGCTCTTGATGTACTGCATGGTGTCGTAGATCGCGAGGCCAGAGGTCACCACTCCGCCGGGGGAGTTGATGTACATCTGGATCTCCTTCTTCGGGTTCTCGGCCTCGAGATAGAGCAGCTGGGCGCAGATCAGCGCCGACATGCCGTCCTCGACGGGACCGTTCACGAAGATCACCCGCTCCTTGAGCAGGCGGGAGAAGATGTCGAAAGCGCGTTCGCCGCGGCTGGTCTGCTCGACCACCATGGGAACGAGGTTGAGGGCGGTCGTCGCCGGATCACGCATGGGAGGATGCCCTTCGTCTGGAGAGGAGCGACTCCCGCACGGGAGCGCTGTCCCCGTCGATATCGCGTGTCGACGGGGCCGTTGCAAGGTGACCAAGAGTCCTAAAGAAAATCCCTCCCCGTCGCCGGGGAGGGATTTGATCGGCTCGGCGAGGATGCCTGGCGCTTAGGCGCCGTAGCCCGCCGGCATATCGTCTTCCTTCAGCAGGTCTTCCTTGGAGACCTTCTGGTCCTTCACCTTGGCCTTGCCGACGATCAGGTCGACGACCTTGTCCTCGAAGATCGGCGCGCGGAGCTGGGCCTGGGCGCCGGCGTTCTGGCGGAAGAAGTCGAAGATCTGCTGGGCCTGCGGGCCATAGCGCATCGCCTCGGCGCGCATGGCCTCGGCCAGCTCCTGGTCGGTGACCTGGACGTTGTTCAGGCGGCCGATCTCGGCCAGCACCAAGCCCAGGCGCACGCGGCGCTCGGCGATCTTGCGGTACTCGGTCTGCAGCTGCTCGTCGGACTTCTCGGCGTCCTCCGGCGGCAGGCCACCCTGCTCCTTGTCCTGCTGCACCTGGCTCCAGATCTGGCCGAACTCGGCCTCGACCATCTTCGGCGGCAGCGGGAAGTCGTGCTTCTCGTCCAGCACGTCCAGCAGGGCGCGCTTCAGCTTGAAGCGCGAGGCGCCAGCGTACTGGCTCTCGAGGTTGGTCTTCAGCAGCTCGCGC
>CAMFHW010000526.1 GCA_945952175.1 uncultured Phenylobacterium sp.
CCGCCTGGGCCGAGCAGCGCCGCCACGCGACCGGCGACGCGGTCGTCCTGATCGGCACCTCGCGCAACCTCTTCGACGTCAATCTCGACGTCTGGCAGAAGGCCACCGGCGTCCGCCCGATCCAGCTCTCGCTCGAGGGCACCAGCCCCAGGTTCATGCTCAAGGACCTCGCCGACGATCCGAACTTCCATGGCCTGGTGGTGATGGACGTCGTCAGCGGCCTGTTCTGGAACGCGTTCGGCGGGCGCAGCGAGAGCGTGTTGCCCTATTACCGGCGCGAGACGCCCTCCCAGCGCGCCGGCTTTTTCCTCTCGCTGGTTCCGGAAAACCTCTTCGCCTATATCGACGACCAGACCCGGCCCAAGGAGATCTGGCGGCGCATCAACCTGCCGCTTCGTCCCGGCCAGCCGCCGCTCTTCGTCGACCCCTACAAGATCGGTGTCCGCAAGTGGGACCGCAATTCCGAGATGTGGGACCGCGAGCTCAACGACGCCGCCTATCGCGAGCGCTCGACCCGCATCTGGAGTTGGGTGATGGCCCCGCCCCCGGGCGCCCCGCCGCCCAATCCGCCCAAGGTCATCGCCGAGGTCGCGGCCAATGTCGCCAAGATCCGCGCCAAGGGCGGTGACGTGGTCTTCGTCCAGCATCCCCAGGCCGGCTGGCTGCAGGACGTGGAGCCGCACGCCTTCCCGCGCGCGAAATTCTGGGACCCGCTGATGGCCGCCGCCCACACCCGCGGCATCCGCTGGGAGGACTATCCCCAGCTCAAGGGCTTCCGCATCCCCGAGATCTCGCACATGCATCCCCGCGACGCCGAGGTCTACACCGCCCGCCTGGCCCCCATGGTCATGGCCGCCCACGCCGAGGGCCCGCCCAAGCCCTGAGACGCCAATCGTGGCGCCACAACCCTGGCGTCGGTCCGTACGCGTCGTTATGTAGCGCGACTACATAACGATATCGGGGGATCGAATGACACGCACGACCTGGCTCCTGGCCGGCACGGCCCTGCTCATGGCCACGCCCGCCTTTGCGGCCGACAAGGACGTCTACACGCTGGGCGAACTGGTGGTGACCGCCAAGACCGCCTCAGGCGAGACCGTCGGCGGGGCGGTGATCGACGGCGACACCCTGCAGGCCTACGACAAGCAGACCGTCGACCAGGCGCTGGCCCTAATCCCAGGAACCAACGCCTCCAACACCGGCGGCTCGCGCAACGAGCGCCTGGTCTATGTCCGCGGCTTCGACCGCTTCCAGACCACGATCTCGATTGACGGCGTGCGCATCTTCCTGCCGGCAGACAACCGCATCGACTTCGCCCGCTTCCTCACCGCCGACCTCTCCGAGATCCAAGTCTCCAAGGGCTATGTCTCGGTGCTGGACGGCCCCGGCGGCCTGGGCGGCGCGATCAATCTCGTCACCGTCAAGCCGACCGAACCCTTCGAGGCCGAGGGCCAGGCCGCCATGACGTTCGACCGCAAGGGCGGCAAGGACGGCTACCTGCTGTCGGCCCGCATCGGCGGCAAGGTGGGGAACTTCTACTGGCAGGCGTCGGGCGCGGACAACCGCCGCGATCACTTCACCCTGTCGGACAATTTCAAGCCGACAGCCCTGGAGGACGGCGGCGCGCGCGAGCACTCCAACTCCACCGACTGGCGCTACAACCTCAAGGTCGGCTGGCAGCCCAACGACACCGACGAATACTCGATCAACTACACCAAGAGCGCCGGCCAGAAGAACGCGCCCTACAGCGTCAGCGACGCGACCAACGCCCGCTTCTGGAGCTGGCCCTACTGGAACCTGGACTCGGTCGCCTTCCTCAGTCGCACCCAGCTCGGCGACAGCCTGACCCTGAAGACCCGGCTCTATCGCAACGGCTTCGACAACCTGCTCTCGGCCTTCGACAGCGCCGCCCAGACCACTCAGTCCCTGCCGCGCGCCTTCAACAGCTATTACAACGACCGCGCCACCGGCGGGAACGTCGAGCTCGACTGGGCGATCAATCCGACCAGCCGCCTCAAGGGCGTCTTCTATGTCCGCCAGGACGTCCACCACGAGCATCAGGACGGCTTCACCCGTACGCCCGCCACGGGCAGCCCCTCGGTGAACACCCTCTACCGCGAGCCGATCCAGACCGACGACGAGCGCACCTATTCGGCGGCGGCCGAATACTCCACCGCCCTCAACGACCGCCTCGACCTGGTGGTCGGCGCCTCCTACGACTGGACCGACCTGCGCGAGGCCAACGACATCAATGTCGTGGTCACCGGCTCGACCATCGCCACCAGCGTGATCAACTTCCTGCCGGTCAACTATCCGCTGCGCGACAACCACGCCTTCAACGCCCAGGCGGCCCTGACCTGGAAACTCTCCGACGACACCCGCCTGCACGCCAGCATATCCGACCGCAGCCGCTTCCCGACCATCTTCGAGCGGTTCAGCTCGCGCATGGGCACGGCCATCCCCAATCCCAATGTCGATCCGGAACGCGCCACCAACTACGAGGTCGGCGGCGACACCAGGCTCGGCGCCCACACCACGCTCTCCGGCGCGGTCTTCTATTCCGACGTCCGCGACGCGCTCATCCAGATCCCGGTGGCGGTCACCGGCTTCGGCACGGTCAACCAGACCAAGAACGCCGGCGACGGGACCTATTACGGCTTCGAGGCCAGCCTCGCCCAGGCGGTCAGCGCCACCTTCGACTGGGGCGGCAACGTCACCTACATCCACCGCGAGCTGACCGACCCGACCAACGCCGCCTTCCGGCCGCAGGGGGTGCCCGACTGGAAGGCCTTCGCCTACGCCAACTGGCGTCCGCTGCCCAAGCTGACCGTGCGGCCGAACCTGGAATATGCCGACCAGCGCTGGACGGTGACCACGACCACCCCGCTCGCCTACTATAAGACCGGCAGCTATCTGCTGGTGAACCTGTCGGCCGATTACGACCTCACCGACAAGCTGCGCCTCACCGTGGCCGGCCAGAACCTGGGCGACCGCAACTACCAGCTGACCGACGGCTTCCCGGAGGCCGGCCGGACCTTCTATCTCGCCATCCGCGCCCGCTATTGAGGGGAGTTCCGATGATCCGCGCCGCCTTCGCCGTCGCCCTGGTCCTCGCCGCCGCCGCGCCGGCCCTGGCCCAGGAGCAGCGTCCCGCCTGCGCCCAGG
>CAMFHW010000527.1 GCA_945952175.1 uncultured Phenylobacterium sp.
CCCTGGCCAGCAGCGCCCCGTCGTTCGGGATCACTCAGGACTCGGCCGTCTCGCAGCAGCTCAACATCCGCGGCCTCGTCACCGTGAAGCTGAACGACGCCTCGGCCGAGCCGTCCGTCGGCATGTTCGTCGACGAGGTCTACATCCCGCGCATGGGTTCGGCTTTCACCGACTTCTACGATCTGGAGCGGGTCGAGATCATCCGCGGCCCGCAGGGCGTGCTGCTCGGCAAGAACGTGGTCGGCGGCGCGATCAGCGTGATCACCGCCAAGCCCAGCTTCGACAACAGCGGTCAGATCACCGCCTCCTACGGCAACTACAACGCCGCCATGCTCAACGGCTACGTGACCGGCGCGCTGAGCGACCACTGGGCCGGGCGCTTCGCCTTCCAGACCCGCCGTCACGACGGCTACAATGAGAACGTCCTGCTGCACCGCGAACTGGACAATCTCGAATCCTACCAAGCGCGCGGCGAGCTCCTCTATCGCAGCGAGGACGGCAAGCTCCGCGCCCTGTTCACGCTCGACTATGGCCAGGACAAATCGAACGGCACCATCCGCGCCGCCGTCGATGACCCGACCATCGCCGGCGTGGCGACGCTGGGCGCGTATCGGGCGAAAACCGGCCTTGGCCTGCGCGAGGACATGAGCCCTGAGGCGGAATACGCCAACCGGCGGTCGACCGGCGTGAGCGCCCGCGTCGACTGGGACATCTTCGAGCACGCCAGCCTGACTTCGATCACATCCTACCGGACCTCGCGCGCCGCCTGGGGCTACAACCAGATCGGCTTCGGCTCGCCGCCGTCGATCGTCGACACCTTCGTCTATCAGACCGAGACCCCCAAGACCGTCACCCAGGAACTGCGGCTGGCCTCCACCAACCCGGACTCGGCCCTGGAGTGGATGGTGGGCGCCTATTACGAGCACGACGACATCCATCGGCCGAACGATCACGTCGCCTCGACCAATTCGGGCATCGCCGTGTTCAGCGGCCACTACCGTTATGACGCTTCGGCCGAGACCACGACGACCGGCGCCTTCGGCCAGGCCGGCTTCAAGTTCGGCAACGGCTTCAAGTTCACCGCCGGCGTGCGTTTCACCCATGACGACAAGAGCGGGCGAAAGGTGGCCAGCTGCCTGGAGGATGGCGGCGACGGCGCCTGCACCACCCCGTTCCTGGGTCCGAAGGGCCTGACCTGGACCGTCAACTACGGCAAGTCCTGGGATTCGGTGACGCCGCAGGCCGTGCTGGAGTACCGGCCCAACTCGTCGGTCATGACCTATGTGCGGGTGGCGAAGGGCTTCAAGGGCGGCGGCTGGGACTTCATTCCGGCCACGCCCAAGACCGCCGTCATCCCGTTCAACCCCGAGCACGTGATCAACTATGAGCTGGGCGTGAAGTCCGACCTCTTCGACCGCCGGCTGCGCCTGAACGTGGCCGCGTTCCAGATGGACTTCACCGACCTTCAGGCCTCGCGCACCGACCTGACCTGCCTGTGCCTGATCACTTCGAACGCCGGCACGGCGCGGATCCGCGGTCTCGAAGTCGAGTCCACCGCCGTTCTGACCGAGGCGGCGACCATCTGGTTCAACGCCTCCTTCATCGACCCCAAGTACATCGACTACGACGACCGCGCCGGCCACGTTTACAACGGCAAGGTCATGCAGCGGTCGCCGAAGCAGAAGTTCAACGTCGGCTTCGACTACACCTTCGACGCGGGCTCCATGCCCGACGCCCTGGTGGCGCGGGTCAACTACACCTACCAGAGCAAGCTCTTCTGGGGGCCGGAGAACGTCAGCGCGCAGAAGGGCTACGGCCTGCTCGACGCCTCGCTCAAGTTCCAGCCGCAAGGCTCGAAGTGGTCGGCGACCCTCTGGGGCAAGAACCTCGCCGACAAGCTCTACTCGCAGGCCGGCCTGCCGTTCCTGGGCGACATCGTCAATGTGTGGGGTCCGCCGCGCACCTACGGCGTGGACGTCTCCTACGCGTTCTGATCGGCTTCCGATCCCGCCTTCAGGCCCCGGCTGACCGCCGGGGCCGTCTGGCGTTTTAGGCCCGCCAAGAGGCCGAACCTGGAGGAACGACGTGTCCCACCTGAATTCCGAGGCGGCTTATCTTGCCGAGCTGAGGGCGAGGCGCGACGCGGCCTGGCCGGCCGACCTTCCGCGCGAGGTTCCGCTGCCTCAGGGCCGCCGCTCGCTGGTCGACTATCTCGCCTGCTGGGCGGCCGAACGCCCCGATACGGTGGCGATCAACTTCTACGGGGCCGAGATCACCTACGGCCGTCTCGACGCGCTCGCGCGCGGCCTGGCCTCCGCGCTGCGCGACCAGGGCGTCTCGCCCGGCGACCGCGTCGGCCTCTTCCTGCCCAACTGCCCCCAGTTCACGATCGCCTTCCTCGCGATCCTGATGCGCGGCGCGCTCGTCGTTCCCATCAACCCCATGGTCCGCGCCATGGAGCTGGCCCACTACATCGAAGATTCCGGCGCGCGGCTGGTCATCGCCCAGGACATCCTCGCGCCGCTGCTGGACGAGATCGAACGGCCCGAGGGCTTCCGCGTGGTGGTCACCGGGCTCGGCGACATGCTGCCCGAGACGCCCGTCTTCCGCCTCCCGCCCGCGTTCGAGCCTCGCCCCGGCCCCGACGCCCCACCCCATGACCTCCTGGCCTGGATGCGGCATGCGGCCGATCCGGAGGCGGTGGTCGCCGCCGGTTGGGACACGCTCGCGGTCATCAACTACACCGGCGGGACGACCGGCCTGCCCAAGGGCTGCCTGCACACCCACGGCGACATGGTGTTCACCGGCGCCTGCTTCGGCGCCTATCACCTGTGCGTCGGCGAAGGCGCCGTGACGCTCTGCTACATCCCGCAGTTCTGGATCGCCGGCGAGCTGTCGGGGATCCTCCACCCGATCGTCTTCGGCTCGACGGTGCTCCTGCTCAACCGCTGGGACACCGAGACCGTGATGGCGGCCGTGCAGCGCTATCGTGTCAACGCCCTGGCCCTGGTCACGGACAGCCTGGTCGAGATCATGGATCACCCCCGGGTCGCGGATTACGACCTCACCGCCCTGCTCACCACCATCGTCGCCTCCTTCATCAATGTGCTGAACCCGGACTACCGCGCCCCCTGGAAAGCGCTGACCGG
>CAMFHW010000528.1 GCA_945952175.1 uncultured Phenylobacterium sp.
CCTCGGCGACCCCAATGCGCGCCGTGGCCTTCGGCGCCTCGGTCTTCATCATCCTGATCTTCAGCCAGGCCTGGGTGTTCCCCATCCTCGGCGAGAAGGGCGACCCGTCTGCCAGCGGCCTGGTGCGGGCGCTGTTCCTGCCGGCCTATGCGGCGGCCCTGTTCCTGCTGGCGCTCGCGCCCTTGCGGACGGCGGCCGCGGCGATCCGCCAGCCGTTCCTGCTGCTGCTGCTGATGCTGGTCGCGGTATCGCTCCTGTGGTCGGTGGAGCCTGACCAGACCGTCCGGCGGGTGGTGGCGCTCTACATGACCACCCTGGGCGGGCTGGTGCTGGGCGCCCGCTACCGTTGGGCGGAGCTGGCCGAGGCCCTGGCCTGCGCCTATGCGATCCTGATCGTCATCGCCACCGTTGTCAGCCTCGCCGTGCCCTCGATCGGGGTGATGCACGAGCTGTTCCCCGGCGCCTGGCGCGGCGTCTGGACCGAGAAGAACGACCTTGGCGGCCATATGAGCCTGGGCTTCTGCATCCTGGCCGGCGCGGCGATGCTCAATCCGAAGCGCGCCCGGGTGTGGTGGCCCTTCGCGGGGCTGGCGATCTTCCTGATCCTGATGTCGACGTCGAAGACTTCGCTGGTATCGGTCGCCATCGGCATGGGCGCGCTGATGTTCGTCGCCCTCGTGCGGCGCGGGCCGGTGGCCGGCGTGGCGGCGACCTGGCTGGGGGTGGTGGGCGTGGGCGTCGTCGCGGCCGCGGCCCTGTTCGCCTCCGACGTCCTGCTGGGCTTCCTCGGCAAGGATGCGACCCTGACCGGGCGGACCAAGATCTGGGCGGCGATCCTGCGCCAGATCCACGAGCGCCCCTGGACGGGCTTCGGCTATGGCGCGGTCTGGGACGAGACGGGCGCCTGGGGCCCGCTGGCCTGGATCGTCAAGGACGCCGGCTTCCGGCCGCACCACGCCCACAACGCCTGGCTGGAGCAATGGCTGGGGCTCGGCCTCGGCGGCCTTGTCCTCTTCGCCCTGACCTATGCCCAGACCCTGATTTCGGCGGTGGTCGCGGCCTATCGCGACAAGGGCGCCTATCTCGCCCTGCCGTTCCTGGTGGTCTACAGCCTGATGTCGCTGACCGAGAGCATCGCGGTCACCTACAACGACTTCCGATGGGTGATCTTCACGGCGCTCGCGGTGAAGCTCGCTTGGCCCGACGAGAAGGCGGCGGCCTAGTCGAAGGCGGCGATGTCGATCCCGGCCAGCCGCTCGGCGTCGGCCACCGCGCGGAGCTCGACGATGCGGCCGTCGCGCACCGACACCTCCAGGGCCACCAGCAAACGGCCCAGCGGCGCCACGACCGCGCCGACCTGGCCATCCAGCAGGGCCGCGCGCGCGCCGGTCGCCCGGCCCTTGAACCACAGCGCGACCTCCTCGGCGCCGGCCATCTCCGGCCTGGCTCCGCCGCGCTGGGCGGCGAGGTCGGAGCGCACGACCACGTCGGGATCCAGCACTGCGAGCAGGCCGGCCATGTCGCCCGTGCGCGAGGCGGTCAGGAAGGCCTCGACCACGCGGCGACGGGCGGCGATGTCGGCATCGGGCTCCGCGGGCGCGCCGCGCACGCGCCGGCGGGCCCGGCTGGCGAGCTGGCGCGCAGCGGTGGGCGTTCGCCCGACGATCGGGCCGATCTCGTCGAAGGGCAGGTCGAACATGTCGTGCAGCACGAAGGCCACCCGCTCCGCCGGCGCCAGGGCCTGTAGAACCACCAGCAGGGCCAGGCCCACGGAATCGGCAAGGGCCGCCTCGCCCTCGGGATCGAGGCCGGCGTCCGCGCCGGCGGCGAGGCGCGGGGCGTGCGGCTCCAGGGCCTCCTCGCGGCGCGATCGGCGTGCGCGCAGGCCGTCCAGGCAGATGCGGGCCACCACCGTGGTCAGCCAGCCGCCAAGATTGCCGACCTCCGCGGCGTCCGTCCGATTGAGCCGCAGCCAGGCCTCCTGCACGGCGTCCTCGGCCTCCGGCAGCGAGCCCAGCATGCGGTAGGCGACGCCCCGCAGGTGGCCGCGGTGGGCCTCGAACTGTCGGGCGAGCCAGATTTCCTCGGCCATCGGTCACATTCCTTCGCGGCGCTTCGTCATGGCCTCTGACGAACGGGGACCGCCCGATGTGACCGGCCCGCTCGCCCGCGAAGTTGGAAACGGAGATAAGCGATGCAAGCCCGCATGAAAAACCCGCTCCTGGTCCTGCCGGACGCCCTG
Organism: uncultured Phenylobacterium sp.; assembly: GCA_945952175.1. Taxonomy (GTDB): domain Bacteria; phylum Pseudomonadota; class Alphaproteobacteria; order Caulobacterales; family Caulobacteraceae; genus Phenylobacterium. The sequence goes on from CAMFHW010000528.1 coordinate 2,243, forward strand.
CAAGGGCTCCTGGCGATCGACAAGGCGACCCATAATGACGGCCTGCCGGCGGTGACCCGCAAGCTGGTCCACCTGCGCGCCAGCCAGATCAACGGTTGCTCGGTCTGCGTGGACATGCACGCCAAGGAGCTGAAGCAGGAAGGCCAGAAGGACGAGCGCATCTTCGCCGTGTCCGCCTGGCGCGAGGCCCCCTATTTCACAGAAGCCGAACGCGCGGCGCTCGCCTTGACCGAGGCGGTCACCCGGATCGCCGATCGCCCCGACGCCGTTCCCGACGACGTGTGGTCCGAGGCGGCCAAGCACTATGACGAGGAGGCGCTGGCCGGGCTGGTGGTGCAGATCGGCCTGATCAACGTCTTCAACCGCGTCAACGCGGCGGTGAAGATGCCTGTGGGGGTATGGAACTAGAGCCCCAGCTTCCGCGCGGCCTGGCCGACGGTCAGGGCCTCGAACCCCGCGCCCAGCGCCGCGTCGATCAGGGCGGCGAAGGCGTGGGGCGTGCAGCCCCAGGGCGACGGGTTCTCGCGCACGTCGTGGGTGTAGAGGATCAGCCAGGACCGACGTCGTTCGGCCTCGGCCAGCCAGCGCCAGGCGGCGGCCTCGCCGTCCGGCCCCTCTATGCCCACGGCGGGCGCCTGGTTCATGTCGCTGCCCTGGCCGATCAGGCCGTGATGCAGGCCGCGCAGGTTGGTGAAGCTGGGCGCGAGCGCGCCCTTCGGGCCGGTCGAGACGTCGCCATAGGGATAGGCGAAGCTCTCCGGCGGCGGCAGGCCCCAGTCGGCGAACGTCGCCAGGTTCTTCTCGACGTCCGCGGTGGCGGCCTCGGCGGTCGCCCGTCCGCAATCGAGGTGTGAATAGGTGTGGCAGGCGATTTCGTGGCCGTCCTCGGCCAGGCGCAGAT
>CAMFHW010000529.1 GCA_945952175.1 uncultured Phenylobacterium sp.
GGGTGACCCCGGCCTGGCGCACGAACATGACGAGCGCGCGGGCGACGCGTTCGGCGGGGTCGGCGACGTCCTGATTGACCTCCGCGGCGGCGAATTCGACCCGCTGGCGGATCTCGGCGGCGACCTCCCGGGCCAGGGCCTCGCGGTCGGGGAAGTGGTTGTAGAAGCTGCCCTTGGCCACGTCGGCGGCGGCGACGATGTCGTCGATGGTGACCGCCTCGACCGAGCGGGCGGCGAACAGGCGGCGGCCAGCCTCGATGAGGGCGGCGCGGGTGCGCTGGCGGCGGCGATCGGGGCGGGGTGTGGCGGTCATGGTGGCCTAAAATGACTAATTCGTCTAATAATGTACGAAAGAGTCAGAAACGCAACGCGGAATCCGCACCCTGTTGGAATCCTTGAAGACCCGGTATGACGGAAGGCGAGGCGCGGGCGAACCGCGCCCGGGGGAGTGAAATGTCGGAGCGTCAGCCAACCCGCCGGTTCGAAAACCGGCGGAACGCGATCGTCAGTTGCGCGGTGGGGGTGCTGAACCGCCGCGGCGTACGGGGCATGACCCTGGGCGAGGTGGCCTCCGGCCTGGGCCTCGTGCCGACCGGGGTGATCTATTACTTCCGCAACAAGGAGGAGCTGGCCCAGGCCTGCTTCCTGAAAGGCGTCGCCGAGTACGAGGCCTATGTGGCCGCCGGCGAGGCCGGGACCGGGCCGCGCGAGCGGGTCGCCCTGTTCCTGCGGACCTATTTCGAGGCGCTGAGGCGGATCGCCGAGGGGGCGCAGGAGCCGCTGCCGGTGTTCAACGACGTGCGCGCCCTGAACGCGCCGGTCGTCAACGAGGCCTATGTGGCGCTGTTCCGCAGGCTGCGCGGGCTGGTGGACGGCCGCCAGGGCTGGTCGCGGCCGCAGCTCAATGCGCGCACCCATCTTCTGCTGTCGGAGGTGTTCTGGGCGGCGGCCTGGCTGCGCCGGCGCGACGCCGAGGACTATCCGGGGGTGGCGCCGCGGATGATCGGCATGGTCTGCGAAGGGCTGGCCGGCGAGAAGGCGGCCTGGGCGCCGCTGGCCCTGCCGTGCCTGATGGCCGAGCGCAGCGACCATCCGGCGGAGATGTTCCTGCGGGCCGCCACCGAGCTGATGAACGAGGAGGGCTATGTCGGCGCCTCGGTCGAGAAGATCTCGGCGCGGCTCAACGTGACCAAGGGCGCCTTCTACCATCACCACGACACCAAGGACGACCTGGTGCTGGCCTGCTTCGACCGCACCTTCCAGGCCATGCGGCTGGCGATCCGCCAGGCCGAGGCGGTGGCGACCAGCGGCTACCAGGCGCTGATCTCGGTGGCCTGCGCCCTGGTCGAGTTCCAGATGTCTGGCAATTCGCCCCTGCTCCGCACGACGGCGCTGAGTTCGGCGCCCGAGGCGATGCAGCCGCAGCTGCTGGATCAGTTCGACCGCATATCCTACCGCTTCGCCTCGATGATCAGCGACGGCATCGCCGACGGGTCGATCCGACCGGTGGAGGCGAACGTGGCGGCCCAGATGATCAGCGGCATGATCAACGCCGCGGCGGACCTGCGTTTCTGGGTCCCGTCGGCCAGCGCCGAGACCGTGGCCGAGCTCTATGTGCGGCCGTTCTTCGAGGGGCTGCTGTCGCAGGGCGCGCCGCGTGGGTGAGGCGGGGGCGCAAGCCCAGGCGCCTGGCCCGCTGCGCGTCTGGTGGCGGTTCGTGGAATGGCGGATCGGGGTGATCCCGGCGCCGGTCTTCCTGCTGCTGGCGGGGCTGACCGCGGCCTATGTGGCGCTGGACAAGGTTCCGTCCGACCTCCTGATGAACATCGCCCTGCTGAGCCTGGGCGGCTTCGCCTGCGCCGAGCTGGGCAAGCGGATTCCGTTCCTGAACCAGATCGGCACGGCGGCGATCTTCGCGACGTTCATCCCGTCCTACCTGGTGTTCGCCCACCTGATTCCCGAGGCCGTGAAGACTTCAGTCACCGATTTCACCAAGTCGTCCAACTTTCTGTATTTGTTCATTTCCGCCATTGTCGTGGGCTCGATCTTCGGCATGGACCGGCGGGTGCTGGTGTCGGGCTTCCTGAAGATCTTCGCGCCGCTGGCGGCCGGCACGGTCGCGGCCCTGCTGGTCGGGATGGGCGTGGGGACGGCGCTCGGCATGGACCCGAAGCACACGCTGTTCTTCGTGGTGATCCCGATCATGGCCGGCGGGGTGGGCGAGGGCGCGATCCCGCTGTCGGTGGGCTATGGGCAGATCCTGGGCGTGGCGTCGGGGGACCTGCTGGCCGAGCTGCTGCCGGCGGTGATGTTCGGCAGCCTGACCGCGATCCTGTTCTCCGGCATGCTGAACCTGCTGGGCAAGCGCATGCCGCACCTGACCGGCGAGGGCCGGCTCTCGATCGGCGAGGTGGACGACGTCCCGCTGTCGAACGAAGAGAGCCGCCAGGCCGTGGCCAGCCCGGCCACCATCGCCGCGGCCGGGATCACCGCCGTCAGCCTCTACCTGACGGGCGCGCTGGCCCAGAAGCTGTTCGGCTGGCCCGGGCCGGTGACCATGCTGTTCCTGGCGGTGCTGCTGAAGCTCGTTCGCGCGGTTCCGCCATCGCTGGAGGAGGGCGCCTTCGCGGTGTTCCAGTTCTTCCGCACGGCGGTGACCTATCCGCTGCTGTTCGCCATCGGCGTGGCGATGACGCCGTGGGAGAAGCTGATGAGCGCCTTCCATCCGGCCAATATCGTCACCATCGTCTGCACGGTCGCGGCGCTGATGGGGACCGGGTTCCTGACGGCGCGGTTCGTGCGGATGTATCCGATCGACGTGGCCATCGTGACGGCCTGCCACTCGGGGCAGGGCGGCACCGGCGACGTGGCGATCCTGACCGCCGCCAACCGGATGCAGCTGATGCCCTTCGCCCAGATCGCCACCCGGATCGGCGGGGCGATCACGGTCACCCTGGCGCTGATCGCCCTGGCGAAATTCCACTAGGCGCGGGCCATAAACCCGATTTCAACGGTCGGCGGGGCAAGGTCGTCAACCTTAACCGCCACAGCCTGCGCCCGACCATGATGACTACGCTGATGCTGCCCAATTCGAACCTGCGGCCCGACGACCTGTCGGCGCTGCGGGTGCT
>CAMFHW010000530.1 GCA_945952175.1 uncultured Phenylobacterium sp.
GAGATTGCCTCTTGTCTCGTGGGCTCGGAGATGTGTATAAGAGACAGGCTGGGGGACGGCGATGGCGCGGGGCGAACTCGAAGAGGCGTGGAGCGGTCTGCCGCTGCTCGATCCGCCGCCCCGCAAGAAGGCGGAAAGGCCGCACTATCACGGCCACCGCGACCGACTGCGCGAACGAGCCGTCGCCGGGGGCATGGCCGCCCTGCCCGACTACGAGGTGATCGAGCTCTATCTCTACCGCACCATCGCGCGCGGCGACGTGAAGCCGCTGGCCAAGGCGCTGCTGGCCCGCTTCGGCTCGTTCGGCGGCGTGCTGGGCGCCTCGATGGACGAGCTGAAGTCGGTGTCCGGCGTCGGCGAGGCCGTGGCGCTCGACCTCAAGCTTCTGCAGGAGGCCACCCTGCGCGTCGGCCGCGAGCAGGTGGCGCGGCGCACCGTCATCACCTCCTCAGCCCAGCTGCGCGACTATGTCCGCGCCGCCATGGCCCACGAGCCACGCGAGCAGTTCCGTGTGCTGTTCCTCGACAAGCGCAACCAGCTGATCGCCGACGAGGTCCTGAACCGCGGCACGGTCGACCACGCCCCGGTCTATCCGCGCGAGGTGGTGCGCCGCGCCCTGGAGCTCTCGGCCAGCGCGCTGATCCTGGTGCACAACCACCCGTCCGGCGATCCGACGCCGTCCCAGGCCGACGTCGCCATGACCCGCGAAATCGTCGAGGCGGCCCGGGTCCTGAAGATCGCCGTCCACGACCATCTGGTCGTCGGCCGCGACGGGACAGCGAGCTTCAAGTCGCTGGGGCTGATCTAGGTTCCGGCGGGACCATTCGTTCGCCGACCCTGGTATTATCGGAAAATGTACCTATCTAAAGGCTGCGCCGTCGGGCGCATGCCGCCACTCAAGCGGTCGATTGCTTCCGACGAGCCGCTTCCTCGAGAAAAGTTATGATAGCGCTCTTCGTGGCCTCCGGCCTGAGCATTCTGAGCGTATTGGCTCTGCCTGCGGTCTTCGCCTTCCTTGGGTGGAGCCGCCGTTCGTGAATTCCCCCATTCCCGGCGAACCCCTCGAGCGTGAGAACGCCTATCTTCGGCTGCGTGTCGCCCAACTTCAGGACGATATCATTGCGATGACGGCCGAGAACGCCCGCCTTGGCCAGATCGTCGAACGCCTTCATGGACGCGCGCCCCGCCTTCCGGCCAATCCGCTCGGCGGCGGACAATAATGCCGGTCCGCAACAGGCAAGACCGCGCGGCCGAATATCGTCGCCAAGCCATCGCCGCCAGCGCCCTGGCTCGGAGCAGCGAGCTCGCCGGCGTCCGCGAGAAGCACGAGCACGCCGCCGCGCGCTGGACCGCCCTGGCGGTTCTCGATGAGGAACCATCCCATCGACGCGCCGCGCTTTCCGCCGCGCCGCCACGGTGACCCAAGCCGGAGCCAGGCCGGGGGCAAAGCGCAAGATCTACGGCTCGGTGGCGGGCGCAAGCGAGGCTCGCGAGAAGGTGGCCAAGCGCTGGCATGACCTTCGGGAAATGCTGATCCGTCAATTGGACATGTTCGAGAACGGGGACCTGATCCTTCGCTCGAGCAATTCGGACGTGTCCGCCTCCGCCATCGCCGACCTCAAAGCGAGCATCCTCGAGTTTGACGCGCTCATCTCCGCCGAGGCGTCGTCCGTCATGGGCGACGACCCGTGAAGCTCAGGCGATCCATGCGCATCAAGTCCGGATTTGAGATCGCCTACGAGTGTCCGGCGCCGGTCCCGATGCTGCTCATGCTGAGCGTGCACCCGTCCCGACGCGACGATCTGGAAACGCCGGACTGGATCCGCACCGACCCGCAGCTCGATGTCCGGCAGTATCTGGACGTTTACGGCAATATCTGTAGCCGCATCCTTGCGCCGGCAGGCCGCACCGTCCTGTCCTCCGAATTCGTCATCCGGGACGACGGCCTGATCGACGAATATGCGCCCGAGGCGCTCCAGCACCAGCTCGAGGACCTGCCCGACGACGTCTTGGTCTATCTCCTCGGCAGCCGATATTGCGAGGTCGAGTCCTTGAGCCAGGCGGCCTGGTCGCTCTTCGGCGCCGCGCCCGATGGCTGGGCCAAGGTACAGGCGGTCTGCGACTATGTGCACCGGCACATCAGCTTCGACTACGCCAAGGCTCGCCCGGACAGGACCGCGGAGGACGCCTGGATCGAGGCTGTCGGCGTCTGCCGCGACTACGCCCACCTCGCCATCGCCTTCTGCCGCTGCCTGAACATCCCGGCCCGCTACTGCACCGGCTATATGGGCGACATCGGCGTGCCCGTCACGGGCGTCATGGACTTCAGCGCCTGGTTCGAAGTCTATCTCGGCGGGGGCTGGCGCACGTTCGACGCGCGGAACAACATGCCGCGGATGGCGCGCGTCCTGATCGCGCGGGGCCGCGACGCCGTAGATGTTCCCATCGCCACCACGTTCGGCGCCGCCCACCTGGCCGATTTCCGAGTGACCAGTGTCGAGGCCGAACCGGACGCCGCCGGCCAGACGCCAGCTACTGATCGCTGAACGGGTGCGGAAGTTCGCCCGACCGGAACAGGATCACAGGATTTTCGTCGTAGTCGCCCAGCTCCGTGTCCGCCGTCGCCGAAAACGCCACCACGCCCGCCCTCAAAGGCCCGAGACGTTCGGCCTTGCGCCTCGCCTCTTCGGCCGTCTTGCAGCCAACCTGCTGCTCCGCTTTCAGCCCCTTGCCGCGGCCTCGGACGTAGGACTGGACGATGAAGACAGTTTCGCTGGCCATCCTCCTTCACGCGCCCGTTCGAGGGTGAGGTCAATCGAAAGGCTCCGAGACTTCCGCCAACGTGATCCGCCGTCACCGACCGCGGCGGGGCCGCATAGGCGAAAGTCTTAACCGGCCAGGCCTAGGGTCCCAACCGTAGGTCGCGTCCCCTCAAAGACAACCCGTCGCGACACCCCAGGAGGACCCCGGGTCTTGGAGCGCAGACGCAGCGAACGCCGGCCGTTCCGCCAGCACCGCCGCAAACGGGAGCGGGTGCGCGCGCTCGGCGTCGAAATGGACCTCGTGCGCCCCGAAGAGGTGATGCACCATGTCTCCGTCGCGGTGAACACCGGCGAGCGGTATTGCGT
>CAMFHW010000531.1 GCA_945952175.1 uncultured Phenylobacterium sp.
TCCCGCCTGCGCCCAGGTCAGCGACGCCGGCCTGCCGCTGGCGCTCGCCGGCTGGACCGGCCGCGCCCCGCTCGCCGCGGCGGGCGCCGCCGCCGACGCCGGCAAGGCGGTGCTGCCCATCGGCAAGGGCGTCGATGCGGCCCTGAAGCCCAATGGCGAGATCACCTTCCCGATCCTGCCGGCCAAGCCGGGCGGCTCGGTCAGCCATGGCGGCCTGCTCGGCATCCATGTCGAGGCGGCGGGCGATTACCAGGTCTCGCTGGGCTCGGGCGCCTGGATCGAGGTGGTCCGCGACGGCGCCCTGGTGGAATCGACCGCCCATGCGCCGGGGCCGGCCTGCACCAGCCTGCGCAAGACGGTGGTCTTCCCGCTCACCCCCGGTGACTACATCCTGGAGATCACCGGCAACGGCGAGCCGACCCTGCCGGTCATGGTGAGCCGCGTCGCGAAATGAGGCTCGCGGCCGCCGCGCTGGTCCTGGCGGTCGGCCTGGCGGGCGCCGCGGCCGCGCCGGCGGCCTTCGATTGGCGCCTGCCCGCGGGCGTTGGTCCGCCGTTGGTCCCCGCCGACAACCCGATGAGCGCGGCCAAGGTCGAGCTCGGCCGCCGCCTGTTCTACGACGCCGACCTCTCGGTCGACGGCACGCTCGCCTGCGCCTCCTGCCATGAGCAGAAGCACGCCTTCAGCGCTGGCGTCGCCCTGCATCCCGGCGTCCGCGACACGCCCGCCCGCCGCAACGCGCCCGGCCTCGCCAATGTCGCCTATCTCAGCCCGCTCACCTGGGCCGACCCGGCTCAGAAGGCGCTGGAGGGCCAGCTCGCGACGCCCATCCTCGGCGAGCATCCGGTCGAGATGGGCATGCACGGTCAGGAGGCCGAGATCGCCCGGCGGCTCTCCGCCGACCCCTGCTATCGCTCCCTGTTCGCCGCCGCCTTCCCGGAGCGGCGCGGCGAGGTGAGCCTGGAGACCGCCGGCCGCGCTCTCGCCGCCTTCGAGCGCACCCTGCTGTCCTGGAATTCGCCCTACGACCGCGCCCGTCGGGGCGAGGCCGCCGCCCTGTCCGACGAGGCGAGGGCGGGGGAGGTGGTGTTCCGCCGCGCCGGCTGCGCCACCTGCCATTCCGGCCCGAACCTGACCGACGGCGCCTTCCACGTCATCGCCGCGCCGCGCGCAGGCGACCTTGGCCTCCAGGAGAAGACCGCCCGCGCCCGCGACACCGGCGCCTTCCGCACCCCCAGCCTGCGCAATGTCGCCCTGACCGGTCCCTACCTCCACGACGGCTCGGCCCCTGGCGTGCGCATGGCCATCTTCGCCCACGACAGCGCGGTCGACCGCCTGAGCCAGGACGACGCCGCCGCCATCTCCGCCTTCCTGACCTCGCTCACCGATCGCGACTTCGTCGAGAACCCCCGCTTCGCCCTCCCGCGCGAGGCCTGCGGCAAGGCGCGGACGAACTGATCGGGCCGTCGCTGGCGCGCCGAGCGGCCGCCTCAGGAACTCGGCATCGACGTGACCACCTTGGCCGAATAGCGGATCGGCAAGGCGGGGCCGAAGATCAGGGCGAAGGTCGGAGTGTAGATCCCCGTGGCGGTGGCCACCTTCAGGCCGCCGGTGGTGCTGATGGCCAGGCTGACCGTGACATTGCCGTCGGCGTTGGCGAGCTTGGACTTCACCAGGGCCACGAAGGCGCTTTCGGTCATCGTGGGATTGAGCATCAGCGCGCGCGACGCCTGGGTCATAGCGTAGCGCATGGTGCTCGCGCAGTGCTGCGCCCAGCAGAACTGCGCCAGGCCCGCCAATGCCAGCACCAGGAGGGGAAAGGCGATCGCGAACTCCAGGGCGGCGGCGCCGGAACGGTCGCGGCGCCATCGTTCCCGCACGCCTGCGCGCCGGTCGCGCCTCGCCGGCCGATCGAACGCTTCAGCGGACACGGACCACCCGCGAGGCCGCCAGGTTCGGCGAGATCATCGCCGTCTGATCGACGGCGGTCAGGCGCATGGTGACATAGGCCGAGGGCGCGATATTGCCCGAGCAGAGGGTCGAGCAGGACTGCGCCGCGTTTCCGCACTGGCAGGCCCGCGTCAGCGAAACGCTCGAATTGTTGGGCCGGTACTGCCAGGCGCCCTGGATGGCCTGGGTCGCCATACTGTCGTTGGAGCCGCCGTTTATGTAGTACTGCTCGCCGGCGTCCAGCGCCGCGCTGAGGTTCTGCTGGCGCGAGGCGGCGTCCCACACGCTGTAGGCCCCCAGGAACACGCCCAGCAGGATCGGCAGCACCAGGGCGAGTTCGACGGTGGCGACGCCCCGGGCGTCGCGCGCGAAGTCGGATTGCTTGCGGATCATTCGGTGAGCCTCACGAGGACATAGGCGGGAATGGCTTGCAGGCCGAGGCCGGAGCAGTCGGCGGCAATGTGGGTGTTGCCCGACCACTGGACGGTGTCGGCCACCACCTGAGTGCAGCCGTTCGTGCCGGAGAAATTGCCGAGATAGTCGACCTCGTCCTTGGCGAAATAGATCGCTCCGGTGAGTTGGGAGGCGGCCGTGCCGTTCAGGGTGTTCTTGCCGCCGGCGCCGTTGCGGTCGCCCATCATCAGGATGCCGGCATAGGTCCCGCTGGTCGGCGCCGACAGCTTGACCGTCGCGTTGCCGTTGATGCTGACGTGGGAGCCGCTCTCCAGGTAGATGGTCACGCCGGCGCCGGTGATGTTGGCGTTGGCGTTCACCTTCAGGTCGCCCGACAGGTAGTAAACCCCGGGGTTCAGGTTGACCGTCCCGTTCAGGCTCAGGCCGCTGCAATAGCGGCCGGGTTGCAGCGTCGCGCCGCTGCTGGACTTGCAGTTGCCCGTCGGCGTCGGCGTCGGGACATTGGCGAACGGGTCGGACACCACGGGCGCCTGCGTCACCGGCGAGGCGCACTGGGTCAGGGTCACGTTCGATGTCGTCGACACCCCGCCGGCGCTGATCAGGCAGTCGGCCGTCACGGTCGAGGATCCCTGGGCCGTGACGGCGTCGACGGCCGAGGAGTTGGCCATGACGCTGCAGCCGGTCAGCGAGACGCTCGTGTTCCCGGAGAACAGGGCGGCCTTGGACGCCGAGGTGTTGAGCGCCAGGATGCAGG
>CAMFHW010000532.1 GCA_945952175.1 uncultured Phenylobacterium sp.
GCCCACCTGTTCGTCTTCAAGACCAACGGCGAAACGCTCAGCCCGTCGCGGACCGGCGACATCCAGACGGCGAGCAATATCGAGGCGCTGAGCGCCACCCGTCTGTTCGGCCTCTGGGCGGAGCAGCGCCTCGGAGGCGAAGGCGCGCGCGGCGCCGACCTGCGGGTCGGCCTGATGGACCTCAACGACACTTTCGACAGCATCAGGACCGCCGGCCTGTTCCTCAATTCCTCGCACGGCATCGGGCCGGACCTGTCGCGCAGCGGCCGCAATGGCCCCTCGATCTTCCCGGTGAGCTCCCTGGGCGTCCAGGCGGCCTGGGCGCCGCGGCCGGATCTGTCCATCCACCTGGCCGCCTTCGATGGCGTGCCGGGCGATCCCGCGCATCCCAAGGCGTTCGCCGCCGTGAAGCTGAGCCGGCGGGACGGCGCCCTGCTGATCGGCCAGGCCGACTGGGCCTTCGCGCCGCACAGCCAGGCGAGCCTGGGGGTCTGGCGCTACACCGCGCCCCTGCCCGGCGCCCATGATCCCCGCCCCGGCGTCTACGCCTTCGTCGATGCGCCCCTGCCCGGCGCGCCGAAGGTGCGCGGCTGGCTGCGTGCAGGCTTCGCCGACCGGCGCTCACAGACGGTGTCGGACTATCTCGGGGGCGGGTTGGTCTGGAGCGGCCCCTTCGCGGCCCGTCCCGACGACCAGTTCGGCCTGGCGATCGCGCGCGCAGGCCTCAGCGGGCCGCCCGATGGACCGGCCGCCACGGCTCGCCCCGAGGTCAATCTCGAGGCGACCTATTCGTTCGTGGTCAATTCTCACCTGCGGCTGCAGCCGGACCTGCAGTTCATCCACCATCCGGGGCTCGCGCCGAACCGGCCGGACGCCCTGGCGCTGGGATTGCGCGTGGTTTTCGAAGCGTCGAACGCGCCGGCCGAATAGGCCTCAGTGGCGCTGGTCCATCCACCAGTAGACGACGAAGGCGATCGCCGCCGGCATCGCATAGCAGGCCACCGTCCACCAGGGCGAATGGGCGCTGGCCGGCAGGACGGAGGCGGCCAGGCCGCCGAGCACCATGACCGCGAACAGGGCCGCCGCCGCGGCGACGATGTTGAGCAGTTCGCGCGGCATTTGCCGCAACGGTGTCGCCAGTGCGCCCAGGGGGGTATTGCGCATCTCGTGTTCCCTTCCCGACGGCGGTCGGTGCGTCTTTATCGTCTTGCGCTGCCGTTAACGACGGCAAGGGCGCTTCCGATCCGCCTATGTCCGAAGCTTGCCTCATTTCTATGACGTTGCAAGCGTGCAACGCCCGCAGGCGAGTAGACACAAGGCAGTCCAAGGCCGCGCTTGCATCGGCGCGGCGGTTGGCTCCATACGAGCGCCTCCGAATCGCCGCTATGCTCTGACGATGTCCAAGGCCCAGCCTCAAGCCTCCCTTTTCGACGACGCCTTGAACCCGGCGCCCGCCGCGCCCCTGGCCGAGAGCCACGAGCCTCGCCCCTCCCCGCCCGGCGGCTATTCGGCCAAGGACATCGAGGTCCTCGAAGGCCTGGAGCCCGTGCGCAAGCGCCCGGGCATGTACATCGGCGGCACCGACGAGCGTGCGCTGCACCACCTGTTCGCCGAGGTGCTGGACAACGCCATGGACGAGGCCGTGGCCGGTCACGCCAAGCTGATCGAGGTCACCCTCGGCGCCGAGGGCATGCTGACCGTCAAGGACGACGGCCGCGGCATCCCCGTCGACCCGCACCCGAAGCATCCGGGCAAGTCGGCCCTGGAAGTGATCATGACCGTCCTTCACTCGGGCGGGAAGTTCTCGGGCAAGGCCTATGAGACCTCCGGCGGCCTGCACGGGGTCGGGGTCTCGGTGGTGAACGCGCTTTCGGAGCGGGTCGAGGTCACCGCCTTCAAGGACGGGTTCGAGTGGCGCCAGGCCTTCACCCGCGGCAAGCCGCTGGGCGGCATCGAAAAGCTGGGTCCGACCAAGAAGCACGGCACCTGGATCAGCTTCACGCCCGATCCGGTGATTTTCGGCGATGGGGCGACCTTCAAGCCAGCGCGGCTCTATCGGATGGCCCGCTCCAAGGCCTATCTGTTCGGCGGCGTCGAGATCCGCTGGAAATGCGACCCGTCGCGCATCCAAGACCAGACCCCTGCCGAGGCGACTTTCCGCTTCCCGAACGGCCTGGCCGACTTCCTGGCCGAACGGGTCAAGGGCATCGAGACGGTGACCCCCGAACCCTTCGCCGGCCGTTTCGAGCGCAAGGGCGAGGCCGGCAAGGTCGAATGGGCGGTGACCTGGACCCCGGCCGGCTTCGGCGAGGCCGACAGCTTCATGCAGTCCTACTGCAACACGGTGCCGACGCCGGAAGGCGGCACGCACGAGGCGGGCCTGCGCGCGGCGCTCACCCGCGGGCTGAAGACCTATGCGGAACTCACCGGTGAAAAGCGCGGCGGGCTGATCACCGCCGACGACGTGATCTCCCAGGCCGGCGCCCTGGTCAGCGTGTTCATCGCCAATCCGGAATTCCAGGGCCAGACCAAGGAGCGGCTCAGCTCCGCCGACGCCCAGCGGCTGGTCGAGAACGCCCTGCGCGACCCCTTCGACCACTGGCTGACCGCCCAGCCCAAGGCCGCCAACGCCCTGCTCGAATTCGTCATCGAACGGGCCGAGGAGCGCCTGAAGCGCCGCCGCGACAAGGAGGTCGCCCGCGCGTCGGCCACCCGCAAGCTGCGCCTGCCCGGCAAGCTCGCCGACTGCGCCGGCGCGGCGATCGACGGCGCGGAGATCTTCCTGGTCGAGGGCGACTCGGCCGGCGGTTCGGCCAAGCAGGCCCGCGACCGCAAGACCCAGGCGATCCTGCCCCTGCGCGGCAAGATCCTGAACGTGGCCTCGGCCTCGATCGACAAGCTCGGCCAGAACAAGGAGTTGTCCGACCTCCTGCTGGCGCTGGGCGTCCAAGGCGGCTCGAAGTTCAAGGAAGAAGACCTGCGCTACGAGCGCGTGGTGATCATGACCGACGCCGACGTCGACGGCGCGCACATCGCCTCGCTGCTGATCACCTTCTTCTTCCGCACCATGCCGGACCTGATCCGGGCCGGACGGCTCTATCT
>CAMFHW010000533.1 GCA_945952175.1 uncultured Phenylobacterium sp.
GCTGAAGGACGGCATCCGCCAGGCCATCGAGCGCGGCGCGAGCCTGACCCAGCAGCTGCTGGCGTTCTCCCGGCGCAGCCCGCTGCAGCCGGAGGTGATCGACCTGCCGACCCAGATCGAGGGGATGGGGGTGCTGCTCGACCGCTCCCTGCGCGAGGACATCTCGGCCGAGGTGCGTATGGCGCCCGGCCTGTGGACCATCGAGGTCGACCCGGCCCAGCTCGAGGTGGCGATGCTCAACATCGCGCTGAACGCCCGCGACGCCATGCCGAACGGCGGCAAGATCGTCATCACCGCCGACAACATCTCGGGCTATCGGGACGCGCGGCTGTCCGGCGACTTCGTGCGGCTGGCGATCCACGACACCGGCGTCGGCGTGCCGAAGGAGAACCTGGCGCGCCTGTTCGAACCCTTCTTCACCACCAAGGGCGTGGGGCAGGGGACGGGGCTCGGCCTGTCGCAGGTCTACGGCTTCACCCGCGCCTCGGGCGGGACGGTGAGCGTGGAGAGCGAGGTCGGGCAGGGGACGACCATCTCGCTCTACATCCCCCGCTCGCTGAAGGCCGCGCCGGCGCCGGCCCCCGCGGCCGCGGCGCCGGTGGTCGCGCCCGGCCGGCGCAAGGTGCTGCTGGTGGAGGACGACAACAGCGTCGCGACCCTGGTCGGCGAGATGCTGCACGAGCTGGGTTACGGCTCGACCCGCGCGGACAACGCCCAGGCGGCGCTGGACACCCTGGAGCACGAGGGCGGCTTCGACCTGGTGTTCTCCGACATGGTCATGCCGGGCGAGATGAACGGCATCGAGCTCGCCCGAGAGATCGGACGGCGCCGGCCGGGCCTGCCGGTGCTGCTGACCACGGGCTTCAGCGAGGCGGCCGCGGCGGCGACGGCCGACGGGCTGAGGCTGCTGGTGAAGCCCTACCGCATCGACCGGCTGGCGGCCGAGCTGGAAGCGACGCTGGCGGCCCGGTGACGGCTATTTCGGGGACAGGTTGATTATCTCTCTCAGGCCGAGGCGTGGCCGACGTTCGAGGACGAGATAATCAACCTGTCCCCGAAATGGGCGCTAGGCGCCGGCGGGGCCGTTGAAGCCGAGGTAGCCGCGCTCGACCATGCGGCGCATGGCTTCATAGGCCTCGGTCAGCTCTTCGTAGTTCTGGCGGAGCTGGGCGAGGGCCGCCGTGTCGCGCGGATCGAGGCCCGAGCCGTTCTCGGTGAGGTGCAGGGCGGCCTTCACCCACAGGGCGCGGGCGTGGGCGGCGGCGACGGCGAGGCGCTGGAACTTGGCGGCGTCGGCCGTGCCGAGCACCGCGCCGATCACCTCGCGGTTGGAGGCGAAGGCCGTCCAGTCGATCTGCTCGAGCTGGCCGCGCAGACGGCGCTGGGCGGCGGGGTCGGCGTCGTCCTGCGGCTCGAAGTGGTCCTGGGCGTGGCGTCGGAAACCAGACAGGCGTGTCGACATGGCGACCTCCCGGTGGGCGCTCCCCCGCGCCTTGAGGCCAACATGCTGAACGGCTTGCGTTAATGGGCCATTGAGGCGCCGGGCCTGGCGAACATGCCCTTGGCCATCAGGACGTGAACGCCCTTGTTGCGGTCGACCAGCTCGGTGATGTGCACGTCGCCGGCGGCCGAGGTCAGCATGTAGGCGTCGTCGCGCGACAGGTGCTGCTCGGCGGCGATGAACTCGACCATGTTCAGGATCGCCTTGTGGGTCGCCCGCGCCAGGTCGTCATCGAAGCCCATGGTGATGTAGTGGGTCGGCGTCTCGGCGCGCGGATAGTCGGTCTTCAGGTCCTTGCGCACGATGAATTCCAGCGTGCCGACCAGGGAGGTCTCGAGTGCGGTGATGTCGACCTCGCCGTCGCCCTGGGCCGCGTGGCCGGCGCCGATCTCGAACAGGGCGCCCTTGTTGAACACCGGCAGGAACAGCGTGGTCCCGGCGACCAGGTCCTTGTTGTCCATGTTGCCGCCGATGATGGTCGGCGGCGCGCTGTCATAGCGGCCGAACGCGGGCGGCGGAGCGACGCCCATGGAGCCGAAGAAGGGATGCAGCGGGATGGTCACGCCGGGCGCGAAGGCGGCGGTCATGGTCGTCTTGTCGAGCGGGACGATCTTCATCCGCGCATAGGGGAATTCGTCGGTCAGATAGCCGGCCCCGTAGCGGAAGGCGTTGTAGGCGTAGGGGATGGCGAGATCGATCTTCTTGATCCGGATCTCCAGGGTGTCGCCGGGCTCGGCCCCCTCGATATAGACCGGGCCCGTCAGGATGTGCCCGCCGGGGCCGCGGTCGGTGACGGTGGCGACGATCTCGCGCAGCGACTTCTCGACGTCGGCGGGCGCGACGCCGGCCTTCTCCAACGCCGTGGGATTGGAGGTGATCAGGGTGTGGAAGACCACCGTGTCGCCGGACCTGATGCGCAGGACGGGCGCGTGGGCCGCGTCGTAATTGCCCCAGACGACGGTCGAGGGGGTGGCCTGCAGCTCCCAGATCTTCGGCCGGTCCTGGGCCTCGGCGCAGGAGGCGGATGCGATCAGGGCGAGGGCGGCGAGGCGGGCGAGCATGGGATGGTCCAGGGGGCGGAATCTCAGCCCAGGATAGCGCGGCCGCGGCCGGATCAGAGCGCTTTCAGCAGCCGCCGCGCCTGGATGGCGTAGCTGCGTCCCACCGGGATCACATGGCCGCCGGCGGCGATCAGTTCGTAGGCGCGGTCGCCCAGCCGGCGCAGGCCGGTCATGGCGGACAGGCGTACGATGGCCGAGCGGTGGACCCGCAGGAAGGCGTCCTTGGGCAGGCGCGCCTCGAAGGCCGAGATGCGGTCGCGGATCAGGTAGCTGCGTTCGGCGGTGTGCAGGCGGACATAGTCGCGCTCGGCCTGCAGCCAGACCAGGCTGGAGAGCGGCAGGCGGCGGCGGCCGGAACCATCGGGGGCCCAGAGGGCGAGCTCGCCGTCCTGGCCGCGCAGGGCGGCGACCACGGCGCGCAGCTCGGCCACCTGCTCGACGGCATGGCGGCCGGCGACCACGGCGCGGGCGCGTTCCACCGCCTCGCTCAGGCGCTCGGGCTCGACGGGCTTCAGGAG
>CAMFHW010000534.1 GCA_945952175.1 uncultured Phenylobacterium sp.
ATCGTGGAGCGCGCCGAGGACACGGCGCCGGGCACAGGCTGGGACATCCTGGGCACTCGGCTCAAGACGGTGTTCTCGAACAATATCCGCAACAATTTCGGCTTCCTGAACCGCGCGGCGCCCGAGGGGATCGGAGCGGCCGACAAGCTCTTCGTCCAGGAGGGCCGCAAGGTCTTCAAGGAGGTGGTGCCGATGGTCTCCGAGATGATCGTCGCCCACGCCGGCGACCTTGGCCTCGACCCGACGAGCCTGAAGCGGCTGTGGCTTCACCAGGCCAACATCAACATGAACGAGATGATCGGGAAGCGCGTCCTGGGCCGCGAGCCGGCGCCGGGCGAGAACGTCATCATCCTCGACGAGTTCGCCAACACCTCCTCGGCCGGCTCGATCATCGCCTTCCACCGCGCCAACGACGACTTCGCCGCCGGCGAGCTCGGCCTGATCTGCTCGTTCGGCGCCGGCTATTCCGCCGGCACGGTCTTCGTCAGGAAGCGCTAGGCCCGAACGCAAAAAGGCCGGCGTCCAGCGCCGGCCCCGCACGCAGTACTGGAACTCGGACTTAGCGTCGGGCCAGCTGGCGGCCTTCGGCGGCGGCGTACTGGTCGACCTGGCGCTGGGCGGCTTGCAGGCTGACGCGGATGCAGGCCTTGCGCGATTGCATGGACATCACGTCGGCGGCGGTGTCGCGCTTGCAGACGTCATGGGCGGCGACGGCGACTTCACCGTTCAGCTGGGTCACCGACTTGCCGGCGGTGGCGACGCGGATTTCGGAAGCGCTGGCCGGGGCGGCGATGGCGGCGACGGCGACGGCGGTAAGGGCAAAAGACTTAAACAAGGGCGGTTCTCCGACGGGCGCCGTTGTCTGGGACAATTCCCCGGCGCTTGGTGGCCGCCCTCCTAAGGCCCTACGCTTAAGCTTGAACTACCCTTCTTGGTTGAATTTGACTTACCGAGCGCTCAAGGGTTGGCGCCAGCCTTCGGGTGCGCGGCCTTCCATTCCATGGCCCGGCGCACGCGGCTGCCCACCGAGGGGTGGTCGTAGAACAGGATCTCCTCCAGCGCCGAGGGCGTGGCCGCCCGGTACTCGATGGTCTTGACCAGGGCCTTGGCCAGGCCGTCCGGCTCGTTGACGTGCTCCAGGGAGAAGCGGTCGGCGTCGGCCTCCTCGAAGCGGCTCACCGAGACCCGCAGTGGGGTCGAGACCAGGGCCAGCACGGCCAGGATCACGCCGATCACCGGCAGGCCCGCGGGGTCCGACAGCCCCCGCACCCCGCTCGCCCCCATCCAGCGCGCCACGGTCGCGAACGACCGGTCGATGATGAAGAAGGCGGCCAGCGCCATCACCGCCGCATAGGCGGCGAACCAAAGGGCGTGGGCGTGGACATAGTGGCCCATCTCGTGGCCGACGACGCCCTTCACCTCGGCGAGGTCGGCGTCCTTCTTGAACATCACGTCGCTCATCGCGACCCGCGCCGTGCCGCCCAGGCCCGCGACATTGGCCGTGTAGCGGTTGGACTGCTTTGAGCCGTCATAGATCAGGATCTTGTCGGACGGCACGCCATTGGCCTTGGCCATGGCCACGATCGCGTCGCGCACCGGCCCGGGCGGCGCGGGCTTGTACTTGTTGAACAGCGGCTCGATGAAGATGGGGCCCAGCACCATCATCACCACCACGAAGAGCGCGACCACCGCCGAGCTCCAGATCCACCAGGTCTTCGGCGCGCGCCGGATCAGGGCGTAGAGGCAGGCCATCAGCAGGGTGACCAGGATGGTCGAGATCGCCATGTCCAGCGCCGTCTCACCGAGCCAGCCGCCAAACGCGCGGCTGGTCAGGCCATAGGACCGCTCGCGCCACCAGTGGGCGTAGGCCTCCCAGGGCAGGTTCAGCGCCCATTCGATCAGGCCGTCCGCGAGGATGACCACCAGGGCCACGCGCCAGGGCTTGGGCCGGCCGCCCTCCACCCCGTCGCGGATCTTCACCAACACGCCCGAGCGGATCACGATCCAGGCGACGGCGATCGAGACCAGCGCGCTCCAGAGCAAAAGCCAGTGGCCGCCCTGGGTATAGGCCTGCGCCTTGGCGTGCTGCGCCGGGCTCAGGACGGAAAGATAGGCGGCGGTCGCCGCCGCCGGATCGAACTGGGCCAATCGCCCCTCCCCCGAAGTCTGCCCGAAGCGGCCAGGAGGCCAGACTTGCGCGGCCTTGTCAGGTGAAAACGCCGACAGGTCCGCACGCCCACCGTGTCGCCGCGGCCACAACTTCAGATCAAGGTTCGACGAACTGGTTTGCCCACTTGCGCAGGCCGGGGCGGCCATGGGATAGGCCGCGCCCTCTCGAAGGAGAACCGGCCGAATGCACATCGACGCGCAGATCAAGAGCCGCACGCGCTTCAGCGCGTGGCCCTGCGCGCGGGTCGGCTGGCGCGCTTCCCGACACCTATCCTAGGCGCGTCCGCTCCGGGCGCGCCGCAAGCGCTCCTGGACGACATGAACATCCGCTTCACCCCGCCGAGGGCGCCGGTCGTCGAGATCGACGCGCCCTCCCCGCTCCTCGCCCACCTGGCCGGCGCCTATGCCGAGCAGGTGGCCGGCCTGTGGCCCGCGCCGCACGCCGCCTATCTGCTGCTCCCCGCCGCACGGCGTCACCTGATCTGCCTGTGGCTGGAGTTCGGGCGGCGCGGCGTCGACGTGCGCCTGCTGCTCGCCCTGCCGGCACGGCGGCTGATCTCGGCCGTACTGCCGGCGGCTCCGGCCGGCCTGGCCCGTGCGCTGGACCGCCTCGGCGAGGCCGCCTGGACCGGGGCCGACTATCGCCTGCTGCTCGACCGCCTGGCCGAGCCGGCGGCGGCCAAGGTCCTGCGCCATGCCCCGGCGATCTCGCCGGAAGCCGTGCGCCGGCTGGCGGCCCTGCCCTCGCCCGTGCTGACCGCCGGCCTCGGCCGACTGGTGTTCGACGGCGGCCGGGCGGAACTGCTGGCCGAGGTCCACGACGCCATCCTGCTGCGCGACGGCCCCGCCGCCGCGGCCCGGGCCCTGACCCGCTGGGGCCGGGCGCGGGACCTGACC
>CAMFHW010000535.1 GCA_945952175.1 uncultured Phenylobacterium sp.
GGCCCTGGCCGACCGCAAGATCGACGCCATCCGCGACCTGGCCGGCCAGATCCCGAACCTGTCGATCAGCCGGGTCACCATCAGCCACACCACCCAGACCTACGCCCTGCGCGGCGTCGGCGAGAGCGATCCGATCCAGGAGCCGGTGGTCGCGGTCTATGTCGACGACGTCTACATCCCCCGCCAGATCGGCTCGATGACCGAGTTCAACGACCTGGAGCGCGTCGAGGTCCTGCGTGGACCGCAGGGCACGCTCTACGGCCGCAACTCCAGCGCCGGGGCCCTGCGGATCATCACCCGCGACCCGACCCAGGCCTTCCGCGCCAAGGCCGAGATCGGCTTCGGCAACTACGGCGCCGTGGAGGCGCGCGGCCTGATCGAGGGCGGTCTGGCGGAGAACTGGTCGGGCAGCCTCTCCTACATCCACCACCAGCGCGACGGGGTGACCGAGGACCCGACGCTGGGCCATGACGTCAACCGCATCGACCTCGACGCCTGGCGGGGCAAGCTGCGCTGGACGCCGAACGACCGCCTCGACGCCCAGCTCACGCTCAACCTCCTGCGCGACCGCAGCGACAGCCGCGCCTACATCCCGGTCCGCCAGCCCGGCGGCGGCTTCGATCGCCGGAAGTCCTATTCCGAGGTCGAGCCCAGGCAGGACCTGGACCAGGCCTCGGGTTCGCTGCGGGTGAAGTACAAGCTCACCGACCATCTGGAGCTCAAGTCGGTGACGGCCTATGGCGGCTTCGATCTCAACCCCGTCTACTACGACAACGACGGGGAAGCCGCCCTCATCCAGAAGAACCTGATCCACTACAACGACCAGTTCGCCACCCAGGAGTTTCAGCTCAACGGCGACTTCGGCTGGGTCAGTTTCTCGACCGGCCTATTCTACCTGCACGAACGCTTCTTCGTGCAGCGCGACGGCTACAGCCGCAAGAACGCGCTCTCCACCGACCCGACCGTCACGCCCGGCAACTACAACTTCCTGCGCGCGCACAACATCACCGACACCGACGCCTATGCGGTGTTCGGCGAAGCGACCTGGCGGCTCACCGATCGCGCCAAGCTGATCACCGGCCTGCGCTGGACCAACGAGGACAAGACCTTCACCTTCGACAACGGCGTGCTGAACCTGGCCGGCGTCGTCACGGCGCCGTCGATCAAGGGCCGTTCGAGCAAGACCTGGGCACAGCTCACGCCGAAGCTCTCGCTGCAATACGCCTTCTCCCCGGACCTCAACGGCTACCTGACCTATTCCAAGGGCTTCAAGTCCGGCGGCTTCGACAACCGCGCGACGCGGCTGGACCTGGCCACCCTGCCCTTCGCGCCCGAGGAGGTGATCACCTACGAGGGCGGCCTGAAGAGCGAGCTGTTCGACCGGCGCCTGCGCGCCAATCTCGCGGTCTTCTACAACGACTACCAGAACCTGCAGGTCTCGTTCTACGACCCGGCCTATGTCGGCAGCCGCCGCGGCAACGCCGGCCAGGCGCACAGCTACGGCGTCGAGCTGGAAACCGAGGCCGCCTTCTCCGAGCACCTGTCCGGCCAGTTCTCGGCCGGCTATCTCGAGGCGGTCTATGACGAGTACAAGGGCGCGGGCGGCGCGGGCGTCAACGCCGACGGCCACCGCCTGGTCAATTCGCCGAAATGGAACCTGTCCGCCGGGCTGACCTGGGACGTGCCGTGGTCCCTGCCCGGCGCCCTGCGGCTCGGCGTCAACGCCCAGTACCAGTCCAGCATCGTGACCAGCGCCACCCCTGCCGCAGGCGGCCAGAACAACCTGCCCGGCCAGACCTTCGTCAACGCCGTCGCCACCTGGACGGCTCCCGATCCGCGCTGGCAGGTGGTGGTGTCGGGCCGCAACCTGTTCGACACCGACAAGCCGGTCAGCTCGACCTACACGCCCAGCACCGGCGTCTATTATCTCAACTTCCCCGACCCCCGGACGGTCGTCGTGACCCTGCGCTACTCGCTCTGAAGGGCCGAGGCGGACGCCGTCTAGTAGGACATCACGAAGCGGGCGCCTTGGCCGTCCGGGCGTGGCCCGGCGGTCAACCGGCCGCCCTGGCTCGCCACGGCTTGCCG
Source organism: uncultured Phenylobacterium sp. (assembly GCA_945952175.1). Lineage (GTDB taxonomy): Bacteria > Pseudomonadota > Alphaproteobacteria > Caulobacterales > Caulobacteraceae > Phenylobacterium. The sequence continues at coordinate 2,089 of CAMFHW010000535.1, forward strand.
CGCGAAACTCAGGCCGACCCCGTTGCCCCCGACCTTGGTGGTGAAGAACGGCCGGAAGATCTCTTCCGCGTCGGCGGGGTCCACGCCCGGGCCGTTGTCCTCCACGGCCAGGACGGCCCCGTCGCCCACCACCTGGGCCGAGAGCCACACGGTCGGCGGCGTCGCGCGCCCGGAGAGCGACGCCTCCGCCGCATTGGTCAGCAGGTTGATCAGCGCCTGGGTGGTCAGGTCGGGGTCGAGGCGGATCATGACGTCGGGGCTCGGCCGCGAAAGGCTGAGGACCAGGCCGGCCGGTCGCCATCGCGGCTCGAAGAGCCGGGCCGCCTCGTCCAGCAGGCCGCCCAGGCTGACGACCTGCAGGACCGGGTCGGGAAGGCGCGCGAGCTGGCGATAGGCCTCGACGAACCGGTGCAGGCCGTCCGCGCGCCGCGCGATGACCTCCACCGATTCCCGCGCCATCGCGACATGCTCGGGCGCGCCGTCCGCCAGCAGGTCCGAGGCGCTCTGGGCCAAGGAGGCCAGCGGGGTGAGGGAGTTCATGATCTCGTGGCCGAGGATCTGCAGCAGCTCCTTCAGCGCGGCGGCCTCGGCGGCCTGGATCTCGGCCTCGATGTCGGTGAGCGCGGCCAGTCTTTGCGCGCCCGCCGCTCCGACGACGTCGGCGACCGACAGGGCGTAGGTGCGAAGCGTTCCGGCGGCCTCGAGGCGGATCGTGCGCCCCTGGTCGGGCGAGGCCGCGAGGATGCCGCGACTGAGCTCGCCCGCCGGATCCGCCAGCACGTCGTCGGTGCGGAACATCCGCCGCGCCGCCCGGTTCACCGCGACCAGGGGACGGTCGGCCTGGAGCACCAGCAGGGGTGTCGGCGCCTGGTCGAGGAAGGCCTGCAAGGTGCGCCTGCGCCGCTCCTCTTCGAGGTGCGCGGCGGGTGGCTCCGGGGAACTGGCCGCCGGCCGATCGGGCGCGCCGCCCAGGCT
>CAMFHW010000536.1 GCA_945952175.1 uncultured Phenylobacterium sp.
AGGGGGCCCCCCCGTGGGGGGGCCTGTCGGGCGGGGGCCGCGCCTACGGGAGGGGGCTGACGCGCGCGGACGCTCGTGGGCTTCAGCCCCCTCCGTCTCGCGCTGTTAGCGCGATCCACCTCCCCCAACGGGGGAGGATCCAGGGCATAGTCAGGCAGCCCGCGCGAGGAGATCGAGGATGTCCTGGGTCGCGCCGGTCTCGCCCAGGCGCGGGAAGACGCGGGTGACACTGTAGTCGTGCGCCTCCGGGCGCATGTCGGACATGGCGTCGATGGCGAGGGTGACGTTGAAGCCCTGTTCGTAGGCCTGGCGGGCGGTCGCCTCGACGCCGGTCCCGGTGGCCACGCCGGTGATCACCACCTGGGTGACGCCGAGGGCCTTGAGCCGCGCCTCCAGGTCGGTGGTCGCGAAGGCGCCCCAGCTCATCTTGGTGACCAGGATGTCGTCCGGCTGCTGGTCGAGCTCGGGGACGAGGTCGGTCCAGCCGTCCGGGAAGGGGCCGCCGGGGCGTGGCTGTTCGGTGCGGCCGGGCGCGCCGCCGGCGACATTGACCAGCACCACGGGCAGGCCCCGGGCGCGGAAGGCGTCGGCCAGGGCGCGGGACTTGGCCACGACCTCGCCGATCGGGGCCATGGCGGCGATGCCCTTCTGCAGGTCGATGACGATGAGGGCGGTCTTGGGGTCGAGGGTGGTGACGGGCACGGTGGGGTCCTTCGTCGGTCAGGCTTCGCCCAGCCGCCGGATCAGGGCGGTGGCGGAGATCAGGGCCTGCTGCTCCGCGAGATCGAGCCGGGCCAGGGCGGCGAGCAGCCAGTCGGTCTTGGCGAGGTCGCGGCGGCGCCGGGCCTCGGCGCCGCGCGCGGTCAGGGAGAACAGCACCTGGCGGCCGTCGGTCGGATGCGGACGGCGCGCGACCAGCCCGTCCCGCTCCAGGGCGGCCAGGATGGCGCCCATCGACTGCGGCTTCACCGCCTCGGCGCGGGCGAGGTCGGCGGTGGTCGCCCCGCCGGTCCGCTCCAGTCGGGCCAGGGCGGCGTTCTGCGACAGGGTCAGGTCGCCCGGGTTCGCCTCCGCGCGCAGGCGGCGCATGACCTGGCCGACCGCCATGCGGAACTCGGTGGCGGCGGCGGTGAGGTCGGGCGGGGTCGCGCTCATGAGCGGCTTCTAGGGGTAAACAGGTAAACTTGCAAGTTTAGCTGTTGATATGCGTGATGGTGCAGGCTTGAAGGCGCCCCCCGTTGGCGGAGCTGTCAGGCGCGAGCCGCGCCTGACAGAGGGGCGGACATGCGCAGACGCTCGCGGGTTTCAGCCCCCTCCGTCTCGGCGCTCCGCGCCGATCCACCTCCCCCAACGGGGGAGGACCAGAAACTTGACGCCGCCGTCACGTTTATTGACTTATCAATGATCTCTTGAGAGGGTGCCGGCCGAGGAAAATCCGACGGCGCACAGGCGCCGCGGCTCAAGGCGAGGAGCACGCGAGATGGCCGCCGACGGCAACATCACCAAGGACATCATCTACGACGCCGTGGCGCCGGACGACTTCGAGTCGATGCTCGAACTCGACCGCTACAACGCCCGCTCGACCGCCTTCGACAAGATCATCTCGGCCACCCACGACCACTTCTGGGATCCGCTCGACAAGAAGTACATCGACTTCGACGAGCCCTTCGACATGGAGAACGAGCCCCTCCTGCCGGAGGACATGATCATCTCGCTGTCGACCGACTATGTGTCGAACCACCTGACCGATCCCAAGACCCGCACCCGGTTCATCAACCAGTCGGCCCTGCGTTCGTTCTCCTCGATCCTGCATGGCGAGCAAGGCGCGCTGAACCTGTCGGCCAGCCTCTGCCACGTGCTGAAGGACCAGGGCGCGCAGGAATACGCCGCCAACCAGACTCGCGAAGAGGCTCGCCACGTCACCGCCTTCGCCAAGTACATCAAGGCCCGCTGGGGCCGGCCGGTGGAATGCGGCCCGACGCTGAAGACCCTGCTGGTCGACATCATCGGCAGCCCCGAGGTCTACAAGAAGATCATCGGCATGCAGATGCTGGTCGAGGGCCTGGCCATGGGCGCCTTCGCCACCTTCTTCAACAATATCCGCGACCCGATGGGGAAGCGGCTGCTGCAGCTCGTCATGACCGACGAGGCCTTCCACCACAAGTTCGGGAAGATCTGGGCCGACCGGACCATTCCGCACCTGACCGAGGCCGAGCACGAGATCATCGAGACCTGGGCGGCGCACTGCTTCCAGACCCTGCTGTTCAACCTGGTGGCGCCCAGCCAGCAGCGCGACCTCTATGACGAGTTCGGCCTCGATCCGGACCGCGTGATCGCCGAAATGGCGGCGAACATGAACGACGAGACCCGCCGCGAGAACATGAAGGAGCAGACCAACATCTTCCGGGTGCTGGTGAAGACCCTGCTCAACGCCGGCATCATCACCGACCGCACCAAGGCCTTCTACGCGACCTATGTCGACCTGGAGGAACTGCGCGGCGAGGGTGATCGCATGGTCGGCGACGACATCGCCGAGGAGGGGATCAAGTACCTCCAGGAGATCAACTTCAAGGACCGCATCGTGGGCGCCGTGAAGATCGCCGCGGAATAGGATGCGGGGCGGCCTCGGGGTCGCAACGCCAGGATTTCGAAGGGCCGGTGTCCGCGAGGGCGCCGGCCTTTTCGTTTGGCTGGGTCGCCAAGGGGGGCCGGCCCTGAAGTTCGGCATGACCTTGGTTTGAACCACGAAGCACACGAAGGGCACGAAGGGGTCGAGCTGACCTTGGTGTTCTTCGTGTCCTTCGTGGTGAAATGGGCGGCCTTCGGCCGGGCGCCGGATCTCGAAGTGCGGAGCCAGGCGGCCTTTTGACCGCAGAGATCGCGGAGGTTCGCGGAGGACGCGGAGCGGCCGTGGCCTCCCCGATCTCGGTGTCTTCTCTGCGATCTCTGCGGTCAAAAGGCGGCTTCGCCGCGGTGGGTGATGTCACGCGCCGGGCGGCCGACAAGCGAAAGGCCGCGGCGCCTGGGGCGCGCCGCGGCCTCTTGGGGGAGTTTGGAAG
>CAMFHW010000537.1 GCA_945952175.1 uncultured Phenylobacterium sp.
GCTGACGCCAACTGAGTCAGTGGGCTTCAATCCCCTCAGTCCGCCGCGGCTCGCGGCTGACAGCTCCCCCAATGGGGGAGCACCTTCGTCTGCCCCTAAGGCGCCATCGTCCCCGCGCTGAGCACCGCCTGGCCGGTCAGCGTGGCGCTCTCGGCATCCGTGCCGACCCAGACCTCCACGGCGCCCGCGTCGAGGCGCCAGCCGGGCAGGCTGGTGTCGTAGCTGGCGAGCAGGCGGCGGTCGGCGGTGACGCTGACGCGCCGGGTCTCGCCGGGCTTCAGCGCCACGCGCGCCCAGCCGATCAGCCGCTGGCCGCCTTTGATCCGCGCATAGACCTGGGCGGTCTCGACCCCGGCGCGCTCGCCGACATTGGCGATGTCGAAGCCCACCGTAACGGTCTCGCCGCCCTCGACCTTCAGGCCCGAATGGGCGAAGCGCGTGTAGGAGAGGCCGAAGCCGAACGGGAACAGGGTGGCGATCCCCTGGCAGTCGAACCAGCGATAGCCGACGTCGGCCCCCTCGGGGTGCTCCACCACCAGGCGGCCCTTGTGCTGCTGCACGTCCGGGCGGGTGGTCGGGATGGTCTGGCCCTCGACCGGGGGGCCGAAGATCTGGCCGGGGATCTCCGGCCGCACCAGGTCGGCCAGGGCGCGGGGGAAAGTGATCGGCAGGCGGCCGGAGGGGTTGGCCTCGCCGAACAGCAGGTTGGCGATCGCCTCGCCGCCGCGCGTGCCGGGATACCAGGCCTCCAGGACGCCCGCGACGGCGTCCAGCCAGGGCATGAAGACCGGGGTCCCGGTCTCCAGCACCACCACGGTCTTCGCATTGGCCCCGGCGACGGCGGCGATCAGCTCGTCCTGGCCGTCGGGCAGGTCGAGGCCCGGCAGGTCCTCGGCCTCGGTGGCCCACTGGGTGGCGAACACCACGGCGGCGTCGCAGGTCTTGGCGAGCTCGGCGGCGCGGGCCGGATCGGCGCCGTCGTCGAACACCACCTCGGTCTGGGGCGCCTGGGCGCGGATGGCCGCCAGGGGCGACGAGGGCTGGTAGGTGATCCGGGCGAAGGCGCCCGCGACCCCCGCCACGTCCAGCTCCAGGCCGGGGCCGCCGATCGGGATCACCTGAGACGAGCCGCCGCCCGACAGCACGCCCACATCGGCATGGCCGCCGATCACCGCGATCCTGCGCGCCTGGCGCGACAGCGGCAGGACGCCGTCGTTCTTGAGCAGCACTGAGCCGGCCTCGGCGGCCCGCAGCGACACCTCGCTGTTCTTCGCGTAGTCGGTCTCGCGCTTGCCGGCCGGATGATCGAACAGCCCGTGGGCGAACAGGCTGCGCAGGATGCGATGGACCATCTCGGTCAGGCGCTCGAACGGCACCTCGCCCGCCTCCACGGCCTCTTTCAGCGGCGCGCCGAAATAGACCTGCTTGTCGAGCTGCTCGCCGCTCTCCTGGTCCATGCCGGCCAGGGCTGCCTTGGCCGTGGAGTGGACGGCGCCCCAGTCGCTCATCACCCAGCCTTTCCAGCCCCAGTCGCGCTTCAGCACGTCGGTCAGCAGGAAGGCGTTCTCGCCGGCCCAGTCGCCGTTGACCTTGTTGTAGGCGCACATCACCGAGCCCGGCTCACCGCGCTCGATGGCGATCTGGAAGGCCAGCAGGTCGCTCTCGCGCAGGGCCGCCTCGTCGATCTGCGCGTCGACCACGTGGCGGCAGGTCTCCTGGTCGTTGAGGGCGAAGTGTTTGAGCGTGCAGACGATGTGGTTGGACTGGGCGCCCTTGATCGCCGCGCCGGCCAGCACCCCAGCCAGCAGCGGATCCTCGCCCAGATACTCGAAATTGCGCCCGCAGCGCGGTTCGCGCGTCAGGTTCGCCCCGCCGCCCAGCAGGACATTGAAGCCCTTGTCGCGCGCCTCGGACCCGACCATGGCGCCGCCGTCATAGGCCAGCGCCTCGTCCCAGCTGGACGCCAGGGACAGCCCGCCCGGCAGGCCCGTCGCGCCGTCGCCCTTGCGCATCTGGCGGGGATTGGAGACCCCCAGGCTGGCGTCGGTCTCGTTCACCGCCGGGATCCCCAGGCGCGCCACGCCGGGGATGTAGCCGGCCCCCATGGCCGCGTCGGCGGGCGGCGAGGCCATCAGCACCGGCATGGGCCCATGGACGAGGCCGATCATCTCGTCGAGGGTCAGCTCGGCGAGCAGCATCCTGGCCCGCTCGTCCGGCGACAGGCCGGTGTCCATCCACGGATAGGGGGAGCTCATGGCGCGTTTCCTCGGCGGCTTTGGGCGTTTGGCGCGACCCTAGCCTGTCCTTTGGCGGCGCGCAGGGGCGGACGGACTATTTGTCCTTGAAGGCCAGCCGGGCCGGCGGATGGGCCAGGGTCACCGCGACGGCGCCCTTCACCCGTTCGGGATCGTAGAACGGGGCGTTGTCCGCCATGGGCAGGGTCATCTCGCGGCCGTCGGCCAGCCGCGCCCTGCCGGACCCCGCGCCCGCGAAGGTGACGCCGGTCAGCTTGGGCAGGGCGAAGCGGATCACACCCGCGGCCTTCGACATGCCGGCGTTGGCCTGGGCGATCGCCTGGTCGAGCTCGCGCGGACTGTAGTCCAGCGCCGGCGGCATCGAGGGCTCCAGCTCCAGGCGCACGCCGAGCTTGGCCTCGGGCGGGACGTCGGCCACGAAGTCGGCGGCGGCCAGCTGGGCGGCGGTCGGCAGGCGCAGGACCTTGCCGTCGGGGCCGAGCATGAGCGGCGTGCGGCGGCCGTCGGGCTCGACGATGGCGGCCTTCAGCCCGGCCGCCGGCTTGCCGTTCATCTGGACGTAGTAGGCGAGCACGAAGCGGTTCCGCTGGGCCGGCGGAATGGCCAGGTACTTGTCCAGATAGCCGAACACCTTGGAGAGCTTCACCGGCGGCTTGCCCGCCGCGCGCGCCGCCTGTGGCGCAAGCGCCGTCGCGGCCAATCCCAGAACCAGTACGCGCCTGTCCATTGGTCGAAGTCCCCCGATGCTGGGAGACTAGGGCCAAGGCGTTTGGAAACGCAGTCAAATCGGC
>CAMFHW010000538.1 GCA_945952175.1 uncultured Phenylobacterium sp.
GTATACGCGCGCGCCTGAGATCCTCGCCCACAGCCGCAAGATCGGCGAGACCTTCGGCCTCTACGACAATGTCTGCTTCCAGACCGAGGTCACCGGCCTCGAATGGGACGAGGACGCCGCCCGCTGGATCGTGCGCACCAATCGTGGCGACGCCATGCGCGCCCGCTTCGTGGCCATGGCCAACGGCCCGCTGCACCGGCCCAAGCTGCCCGGCATCCCGGGCGTCGAGAGCTTCAAGGGTCACACCTTCCACACCAGCCGCTGGGACTACGACTATACCGGCGGCGACAGCTTCGGCGGCCTGAGCGGCTTGGCCGGCAAGCGGGTGGGCATCATCGGCACCGGCGCGACGGCCGTCCAATGCGTGCCGCACCTGGGCGAGGGCGCCGGCCACCTCTACGTCTTTCAGCGCACCCCCTCCTCGATCGACGTGCGCGACAATCGCCCCACCGATCCGGACTGGGCCGCGAGCCTGGAGCCGGGCTGGCAGCAGAAGCGGATGGACAATTTCAACATCCTGCTCAGCGGCGGCCACCAGGACGAGGACCTGGTCTCCGACGGCTGGACCGACATCATCCGCAACCTCGGCCTGGTCGCCCGCCAGCGCGCCGAGAAGGACCGCGCCGCCGACATCGATCCGGGCGAGCTGATGCAGCTCGCCGACTACAAGAAGATGGAGCAGATCCGCGCCCGCGTGGATTCGACCATCGCCGACGCCGCCACGGCCGAGGCGCTGAAGCCCTACTACAACCAGTTCTGCAAGCGGCCCTGCTTCCACGACGAGTACCTGGCCACCTTCAATCGGGACAACGTCACCCTGGTCGACACGCAAGGGCGCGGCGTCGAGAAGATCACCGAGAAGGGCGTGGTGGCGGGCGGCGTGGAATACGAGCTCGACTGCCTGATCTATGCGACCGGCTTCGAGGTCGGCACCGGCTATTCGCGCCGGGCCGGCTACGAGACGGTCGGCCGCGACGGCGTGACCCTCACCGACAAGTGGAAGGACGGGGTCTCCACCCTGCACGGCATGCACGTGCACGGCTTCCCCAACTGCTTCATCTTCTCGAACGTGCAGTCCGGCTTCACCGCCAACTTCCCGCACATGATGAACGAGCAGTCCAAGCACCTGGCCTACATCGTCCGCGAGGCGATGGACCGTCAGGCGCGCCGCGTCGAGGCGACCCCGCAGGCCGAGGAAAAGTGGGTCGAGACCATCATGTCGGTCGCGATCATGCGCCAGAAGTTCCTCGAGGAATGCACCCCCGGCTACTACAACAACGAAGGCCAGCCCTCGGTCCTCGCCGCCCGCAACGGCTCCTACGGCGCCGGCTCCATCGCCTTCATCAAGGTCCTCGAAGCCTGGCGCGCCGAAGGCGGCCTGCAAGGCCTGGAGCTGACCGGCGCATAGTATCCCTCTCCCCTCGCGGGGTCGAGACGGACGAATGGCCAAATCGTTGGCCATTCGTATAGCCGGACCGCAGAGGTCCGGCTCCGTCTCGACGGTGGCCCCGCGGAGCGGGGTCGGGTGAGGGGCCGCGCTGGCCTTTCCGGATAGGCTGAAGCCCCCTCATCCGGCCTGCCTTCGCAGGCCACCTTCTCCCGCAAGGGGAGAAGGCGACGGGTGAGCGACTGTGTTCATTCACCCGCTCCGCAGCGCCTCCAATCCCCGCTGGAGATACCGCCGCACGGCCTGGTCCGACGACAGCCCGATCGCCAGCGTCAGCGCCTCATAGGCCTCGGTCCGCCGGCCGAGTTCCGCGCAGATCCGTCCGCGCGCCGCCCAGTAGGGCTGGTAGTCCGCCATCCGCTTGTCCGCCGCCAGCGCCTCGATCTCCGCCAGCGCCGCCGCGGGCCCCTCGGCCCGGGCCAGCGCCACGGCCCGGTTCAGCCGCACGACGGGGGAGGGGGCGATGACGGCGAGGTGGTCGTAGAGCGCGACGATGGTGTCCCAGCCGGGCTGCCCGGTCAGCCGCCGCGCCACGTGCGCCGACTGGATCGCCGCCTCGACCTGGTAGCGGCCGCTCGGACCCGCGGCGTTGGCCCGGTGCAGCAGGGTCTCCGCCGCGCCCAGCAGGCCGCGGTCCCACAGCGCGGTCTCCTGGTCCTCCAGCGGGACATAGTCGCCCGCCGCGCTCCGCCGGGCCGGACGCCGGGCCTCGGCATAGAGCATCAGGGCCAGCATGCCCTTGGCCTCCGGCTCCTGCGGCAGCAGCGAGACCACCAGCCGGCCCAGCCAGATCGCCTCGCCGGTCAGGTCGGTCGGCTCGGCCTCGCCGCTGTCGTTCCAGCTCTTGGCGTAGGCGGCGTAGACCGCCTCCAGCACCGCATCGACCCGGCCCGGCAAGTCCTCCGCCTGCGGTACGACCAGCGGCGCGCCCGAGGCCTTGATCCGCGCCTTGGCCCGCACCAGCCGTTGCCCCATGGTCGCCGGCGGAACCAGGAAGGCCTGGGCGATGTCCGCGGCCGTCAGGCCCAGCAGGGCCTGCAGGATCAGGGGCGCGCGCAGGGCCGGCTCGATCGCCGGGTGGGCGCAGGCGAACATCAAGGCCAGGCGGCGGTCGGGGATCTCGTCGGGCGCCATGGCGGCGGCCTCCAGGTCTTGCGCCATCAGCACCAGCCGGCCTTCGCCCATCCGCCCCGTGGCCGCCTTGCGCACGGCGTCGGCCTGGCGTCGGCGCGCCACGGTCAGAAGCCAGGCGTCGGGGTTGGCGGGCGGGCCGTCGCAGGTCCAGGCTTCCAGGGCGGCGGCGAAGGCCTCGGCCAGGGCGTCCTCCGCCGCGGCCACGTCGCCGGAGCGGGCGGCCAGGAAGGCGACGAGGCGGCCATAGCTCTCGCGCGCGGAGCGCTCCGCCGTCTCCCGGGCCGCCGCGCCGGCCGGGGTCACGCGCCGCTCATGTCGCGGATCTGGCGCACCTCGATCGCGCCCCAGGTTGCGGCGGGGCAGCGCGCGGCCCAGGTGCGGGCGGCGTCCATATCGGGCGCCTCGATGATGTAGTAGCCGCCGAGCTGCTCGCGGGTCTCGGCATAGGGG
>CAMFHW010000539.1 GCA_945952175.1 uncultured Phenylobacterium sp.
GGTTTCGCCGCAGCGCGGGAACCGGGACGACACCCATTGGGTGCGGTGGGGCTGGCGCCCGCGCGAGGGCTCCATATCCCGGACGTCATCGCCGGCCTTGCGCCGGCGACCCGTAAGCGCGTCCTGAACGGCGGAGATCATGGGTGGCCGGGACGAGCCCGGCCATGACGGCGGAGGAAGGGCGACGCACCTACCTCGCCGCCGCCCGCCGCAGTTCGGCAGGTGAGCGGCGCGCTTCGCGGCGGATGAGGCGGCGCAGGGTGGAGGGCTCGGCGTAGCCGACGCGGCGAGCGACTTCGTCGACCGGGAGGCGGGTGGTCTCCAGCAGGTGTTCGGCGGCCTCCAGGCGGATGCGCTGGGCGAATTTCACCGGCGAGAGGCCGCAGACCGAGGCCAGGCGGCGGGCGAAGGTGCGCGAGGTGAGGCCCGCGGCGGCGGCCAGTTCCTCCATGCTGAAATCGCGGTCGATGTGGGCGCGGGCCCAGGCCTCGGCGCGGGCGACCTGCGGGTCCTGGGCGGTGAGGAAGGCCAGCGCCATGTAGGGCGTCTGGGACCGGCGGTGGTCGAGCAGCAGGTAGCGGGCGCAGGCCTCCGACAGGCCGGGGCTGGCGAACTTGGCGACCACGGCCAGCATCAGGTCCATCTGGGCCATGGCGGCGCCGGCCGTGGCGACCGGCCAGTCGGGGACGAGGATCCGGTCGGGATCGAGGGCGACCTGAGGATAACGACGGCGGAACAGGGGCGCGAACCACCAGGTGGTGGTCGCCGCGCGGCCGTGCAGCACGCCGGCCTCGGCCAGGATGAAGGTGCTGGCGCAGGCGGCGGCGACGGAGGCTCCGGCCTCCAGGGCCTGGGCGGCCAAGGCGCCCGCGCGGCGCACCGCGGGGCTCGCCAGGCGGCGGACGAGGTCGTCCTCGGTCGGCGTGCCGAGGCCGGGCAGGATGAGCAGGTCGCCGCGGGCGAGGCGCGGGGGCGCGGCGGTTCCGGCCTTGACGACCTGGACCTCGAAGGGCGCGGCGCGGCCGCCCTGGGCCCCGACCCGGTTGGCGGTGTCGAGGGTGTCGAGCGTGATGGCCAGGCTGGAGGCCATGCCGCCGGGGAGCGCCAGGACGGTCACTCGAGGCATTGGCGAATTCTCCCCGAAAGGTGTCGAACCCGACTATAGCGATCTGGCATGGATCCGGCAATCTGGACGAAACTTCCCTTGGCCGGAGACCGTCCATGCCGAACATCAGCATTCGCGCGCCGCAGGGCGTGTTCGATACCGCCACCCGCGCCGCCCTGGCGCGCGCCGTCACCGCGGTGGCCAAGACCGTCGAGCAGGGCGGCGACGATCCCGCCCAGGCCGCGCTCACCTGGGTCTGGTTCGAGGAGGCCGGGCCGGGCGCGGTCTATGCCGGCGGCGTCGATCCGCTGGCGCGGGTGATCCCGGTCTTCGTAATCTTCCACTATCCGCAGGGCGTGCTGGACGACGCCTCGCGGGCCGAGGCCGCGCGCTTGCTGCAGGAGGCCGTCGAGGAGGCCCTGGAGGACCCGCGGCCGGTCCGCACCTCGGTGATCCTGGCCGAGGTTCCGGATGGGACCTGGGGCGGAACCGGGGTGATCTGGCGCCTGCCCGATCTGGCGCGGGCGGCCGGGTACAAGCACCTGCAGCATCTGGTCGAAGGCGCCGCGGCATGACCGGCGCTGTCCAGGACGATACCCTGTCCGACTTCACCCCGCGCCAGATCACGCTCGAAGGGGTGACCAAGGCGGTGCATGTGGCCGGCGACGGCCCGGCGGTGATCGTGATGACCGAGATGCCCGGCATCAGTCCGCACGTGGCGCGGTTCGCCCGATGGGTGCGGGAGGCCGGCTTCAGCGTCTACATGCCCTCGCTGTTCGGCCGCGACGGCGCCGTGCCCCAGGCGGACGAGGGGGCGCAGGTGTTTCGCCGCGCCTGTGTCAGCGCCGAGTTCCGCGCCTTCGGGTCCGGGGCGTCGAGCCCGGTGACCACCTGGCTGCGGGCGCTGGCGCGGCTGGCGCACGCCGAGCGCGGCGGGCCCGGTGTGGGCGCGATCGGCATGTGCTTCACCGGCAATTTCGCGCTCTCCATGACCCTGGAGCCAGCGGTGCTGGCGCCGGTGCTGTCGCAGCCCTCCCTGCCGATGGACGAGCCGGCGGGGCTGGACATCTCGCCGGAGGACCTCGCCGCCGTGCGCGCCCGGCTCGACCGGGAGGACCTGACCGTGATGGGCTACCGGTTCGCCGGCGACCTGATCTGCCGGGCGGAACGCTTCGCGGCCTTGAGCCAGGCGCTCGGCGACCGGTTCGTCGGCCGAACCCTGCCGGATAGCGCCGCGAACCCTGAGCCGCCGCCCTTCTTCCAGACCCACGTGCCCTATCCGCACAGCGTGGTGACCGCCCACCTGATCGACGAGGCTGGCCAGCCGACCATCGCCGCGCGGGACGAGATCCTCGGCTTCTTCAAGGCGCGGCTGGGGACCTGACCATGCCCTATGTGCTGATCGTCCATGAGGTCGAGGACTATCGCGCCTGGAAGGCCGCGTTCGACGCCGCCGCCGACCTGCGGCGCCAGGCGGGCGAGGTGACCTTCCAGGTGCTGTGTTCGGATCTGGACTGGAACCGCGTCGTCCATTTCTCGCGATGGCGCGACCTCGCCGCCGCGCGGCGGTTCTTCGAGTCCCCGGAGGTGGCGGAGATCCGCCGCCGGGCCGGGGTGCGGGCGCCGGATTTCCTTTATCTGGAGGAGCTGGATCGGGGGGTTTTGCAGGGCTGAGGTGTTCACCTTCCTCCCCTGCGCAGCGGGGGAGGGGGGCCACGCGCCAGCGTGGTGGAGGGGGCGAGACCGGTCACCGAGCTTGAGGCCGCCCCCTCCACCGCCTGGCGGCGGTCCCCCTCCCCCGTTCCGCTACGCTCCTCGGGGGAGGAAGGGGTGCTGCTAGCGGTGGAAGAGCGTCCCTAAGGCTGGCTGTGCGCCTTCTGCTTGGCGCGGAGCTTGGCGAGCTCGGCCTCGTGGGCGGCCTTGGAC
>CAMFHW010000540.1 GCA_945952175.1 uncultured Phenylobacterium sp.
CCCGGTGGCCGAAGCCCATCAGGCGATAGCGGCGGTCCTTCACGCCCTGGACGTATTCCGGGATGCGGTCGACCGTGCCGATCTCCGCCAGCATGTTCAGCGCTTCTTCGTTCGCGCCGCCATGGCTGGGGCCCCACAGGCAGGCGATGCCGGCCGCGATGCAAGCGAACGGATTGGCGCCCGACGAGCCGGCCAGGCGGACGGTGGAGGTGGAAGCGTTCTGCTCGTGGTCGGCGTGGAGGATGAAGATCCGGTCCATCGCCTTGGTCAGCACCGGGTTCGGCTTCCAGTCCTCGGCCGGGACCGAGAAGCACATGCGCAGGAAGTTCTCGGCGTAGGACAGGTCGTTGCGCGGATGCACGAAGGGCTGGCCGCGGAAGTATTTGAACGCGCGGGCGGCGATCGTCGGCATCTTGGCGATCAGCCGGTGCGACGAGATCATCCGCTGCTGCGGGTCATCGATGTTGGTGCTGTCGTGATAGAAGGCCGACAGGGCGCCGACGGCGCCGACCATGATCGCCATCGGGTGAGCGTCGCGCCGGAATCCGTTGAAGAACCGGTCGAACTGCTCATGCAGCATCGTGTGGTAGGTGATGTTCTTGTCGAACTCTTCGAACTGGGCGGCGGTCGGCAGTTCGCCGTTCAGCAGGAGGTAGCAGACCTCCAGGAAGCTCGACTCCTCGGCCAGCTGATCGATCGGATAGCCGCGGTGCAGCAAGATGCCCTTGTCGCCGTCGATGAAGGTGATCTTGCTCTCGCAGGAGGCCGTCGAGGTGAAGCCGGGGTCGTAGGTGAAGACATCGGCCTCCGCGTACAGCTTGCGGATATCGACGACGGCGGGGCCGTCCGTGCCCTTCTGAACGGGCATCTCGACGGTCTTGCCGCCGACAGTGATCTTGGCCGTTTCGCCCATGCCATCCCCTCAAAATGCGAGAAATGAAACGTCTGTTCGGCGAGCCTTATAGCGCCTTATTGCGCCTGCGAAAGGGCATCATCTATCCGGGCGAGACTTTCCGCTTTTCCGAGGCTTACCAAGGCGCCGGCGAGGTCGGGAGCGGGTGAGCCGCCCGACAGCACGCCGCGCAGGGCGGGGCCGATCTTGCCCAGGCCGACCCCCTCGCTTTCCGCAAAGGCGCGCAGCAGGGCTTCAAGGGCGGGAACCTCCCACGCGGCCTCGCTTTGCAGGCGATCGCGCAGTCGCGACAACCGCCCGCGGGTCTCGTCATTGAGCATGCCGGCGATCTTTTCCGGCAGCTCCAGCGGACGGCGCTTCAGGGCGAAGACGACGTTGTCGGCGAGGTCCAGGGTGGTCTTGGCGCCGTCCCGCACCAGCGGGATTGTGCGCTGCAAGATATCCATGTCGCCGTCGTGCAGCGGCCAGTCGCGGCTCTTCAGGATCCTGGCCACCAGATCGGCCAGCCGCGCCGGCTCGGCCAGGCGGATATAGTGGTTGTTGATGTGGTTCAGCTTGGCCCAGTCGAGCCGGGCCGGGGCGCTCACCACGTCCCTGATGTCGAACCACTCCGCCGCCTGGGCGTCGGAGAAGATCTCGTCGTCGCCGTGGCCCCAGCCGAGCTTGGTCAGGTAGTTGCGCATGGCCTCCGGCAGGTAGCCCATGTCGTCGAACTCGCTGACCGCCTGGGCGCCGTGGCGCTTCGACAGCTTCGCTCCGTCCGGCCCGTGGATCATCGGCAGGTGGGCCCAGGCCGGAACCTCCCAGCCCATGCCCTGATAGATCAGGGTCTGGCGCGCGGCGTTGTTCAGGTGGTCGTCGCCACGGATCACGTGGGTGACGCCCATGTCGTGGTCGTCCACCACGACGGCGAGGTTGTAGGTCGGCGTGCCGTCGGTCCGCAGCAGGATCAGGTCGTCCAGGTCCTTGTTCTGGAACCGGACCGCGCCCTTCACCTGGTCCTCGACCGCCGTCTCGCCATCGCGCGGGCTCTTCAGGCGCACCACGAACGGCCGGTCCGGCGCGTCGTTCGGCGCCAGGTCGCGCCAGGGCGAGCGCACCACGCGGCCCTCGGCGCGCGCGACCTCGCGTTCGGCTTCGAGCTCGTCGGGCGTCATGTAGTCGCGATAGGCCGCGCCGCGCTCCAGGAGGTCCAGCGCCACCTCACGATGCCGTTCGGCGCGCGAAGCCTGGAACACCGGCTCGGCGTCCGGCGTCATGCCGAGCCAGGCCATGCCGTCGAAGATCACCTTCACCGCCGCCTCGGTCGAGCGCTCGCGGTCGGTGTCCTCGATCCGCAACAAGAACGTGCCGCCGGTGTGTTTGGCGTACAAATAGTTGAAAAGCGCCGTGCGGGCCGTGCCAATGTGCATGGCGCCAGTGGGCGAGGGGGCGATACGGGTGACGACGGGGCGGTCGGACATCGAGGCTGCAACGGTCGGAGAGGGCGCGCCGGCGGGGGCCGGCGCAATAGGCGCGCCTCTTAGCACGCGTTTTCCGAGGCCTCCTAGCCTCAGCGCCCTGCTGGCCGCCGCGCGCGCCGAAGTCACCGCCCAGCTCGACCGCTGGAGCCTCTGGACGCCGGTGGCCCTGGGCTGCGGCGCGGCGGCCTATTTCGCCCTGCCGCGCGAGCCGGTCGCCTGGCTGGCCTGGCTGATCCTGGCGCTCGCCTCGATCCTTATGGTGGTCCGCGGCCGGATGCGCGCCGCGCGGTTGGTGACGATCTCGATCGCCCTGCTGGCCTTCGGCCTGGGCGGCTTCGCGGCGGCCAAGTTGCGGACCGAGCGGGTGCGCGCGCCGGTCACGCCCGTGGGGCTCGGAGTGGCCACCATCGACGCCTATGTGGTCGATATCGCGAGCCCAGGCCAAGGCGGCCAGCGTCTGCTGCTCGCGCCGACCTGGATCTCGGGCCTGTCGCCGGCCGAAACCCCGATCCGCGTCCGCGTGACCCTCAAGGCCGATGCGCCCCTGCCGGTCCCGGGGAGCGCCGTGCGCATCCGCGGCATGATCAATCCGCCGCCTCCGCCGGCCAGCCCGGGCGCCTACGACTTCGCCCGCGACGCCTTCTATGAC
>CAMFHW010000541.1 GCA_945952175.1 uncultured Phenylobacterium sp.
CTACACGTAAGGAGTCGTCGGCAGCGTCAGATGTGTATAAGAGACAGCTCGACGAGACCTACTGGTCGCCGGTGCAGAACCACGTCCAGATGGAGCCGGTCGCCACCACCGCCTGGTGGGACGGCGACAAGGTCACCGTCCACACATCGATCCAGATGGTGAAGGGCGGACAGCACGCGCTGGCCGAGACGCTCGCCATCCCCTCGGACCGGGTCCACCTGTTCACGCGCTATATCGGCGGCGGCTTCGGCGGCAAGGGTCAGTCCTATGACGACCTGACGCTGGCCGCCCTGGGCGCCCGGGCGATCGGCCGGGCGGTCAAGGTCGCCTACAGCCGCCAGCAGATGATGCACGGCACCATCCACCGTCCGGCGGTGCAGATGCGGGTGCGGCTGGGCGCCGAGCCGGATGGCCGGTTGACCGCCTTCGCTGTCGAGGCGGTGACCCACTGCGCCCGCAACGCCCCCTTCACCGAGCACGCGGCCAATTTCTCGCGCAACCTCTATGCGGCGCCCAACCGCCTGACCGGCCACCGCCTGGTGCGGATGGACCTGCCGGGCGCGGGCCCGATGCGGGCGCCGGGCGAGGCGCCGGGCATGCTCAGCCTCGAATGCGCCATGGACGAGCTGGCCGAGAAGCTCGGTCTCGACCCCATCGAGCTGCGGCTGCGCAACGAGCCCGACGTCGATCCCGAGACCGGCAAGCCGTTTTCGGTGCGTCAGCTCGCCGAATGCGTGAAGGTCGGCGCCCAGAAGTTCGGCTGGGACCGGCGCAATCCGAAGCCCGGCCAGGTGCGCGACGGCCGCTTCCTGGTCGGCATGGGCATGGCCACCGCCATCCGCGGCAACTTCCTGCTGCCGGCCAAGGCGGGCGTGCGCGTGACCGCCGATGGCACGGTGACCCTGCTGCAGGGCATGACCGATATCGGCACCGGCACCTATACGATCCTGGCCCAGATCACCGCCGAGACGCTCGGCGTGCCGCTGGCCCAGGTGAAGGTCGAACTCGGCGATTCCGACCTGCCGCCGGCCCCCGGATCCGGCGGCCAGTTCGGCGCCGCCACCGCCGGTTCCGCCGCCTACGAAGCCGGCATGGTCATGCGCCGCACCCTGGCCGAGCTCGCCACAGGCGACCCGCGCTCGCCGATCTATGGCGAGGACCCGACCCTGGTCACCTTCGCCGACGGCAACATCTCCTTCGCCAACCGCGGCGAGAGCCTGGCCACCCTGGTCTCACGCGCCCAGCCGGAAGGTGTCTATGCGGAGGGCGCGATCAGCCCGGCCGCCGACGCCCGCGACTGGTCCCAGCACACCTACGGCGCCCATTTCGCCGAGGTCGGCGTCGACGTCGCCACCGGCGAGGTGCGTATGCGCCGCATGTTCGGCGTGTTCGCCGCCGGCCGGATCCTCAACGCCAAGACCGCCAGGAGCCAGGTGACGGGCGGGATGATCTGGGGTGTCGGCACGGCGCTGACCGAGGGCAATAGCGTCGATCCACGGTACGGCTCGTTCATCAACCAGGACATGGCCGGCTACCTGGTGCCGGCCCATGCGGACATCGTCGACCTCGACGCCATCTTCCTCGACGAGGCGGACGACAAGGCCAACCCCATGGGCATCAAGGGTGTAGGCGAGCTTGGGATCTGCGGCGCCGGCGCGGCGGTGGCCAACGCCATCTACAACGCCTGCGGCGTGCGGCTGCGCGACTATCCGATGACGCCGGACAAGGTGCTAGCGGGCCTGATCGAGAGGGGCCTGTAGGACCGCGAGCCTGAGCGTCCTGTTCGGGTGAGGTTCATCGGCAAGCGCGTACCGTCGCGGCCAGGTTGGGAACGGCGACGCTGCTGGAGGATTTCCTGCCCATGCGCACGCAACTGCCCCTCGCCCTGATCGCCGCGGTTTCCGCGACCGCCCTGCTGGCCGCCTGCAAGGACCAGAACTCCGGCGTCCTGCCGCCGCCGACCGGCGCGCCCATCGCCAGCATGGGCCTGGACCAGGCCGCCCCGCCGCCGCCCGCCTACGCGCCGCCGGCCGAACGCCTGGCGCCCGCGCGCCCGATCCGCGTCTCCGCCATCGGCCCCGCGCCCGACCGCTATCTCTATGTCGACGACGCCTACGACATGATCGACGCGTTCGGCGACAGCCCGCCGGACTACGCCTTCGACTATGACGGCGTGGAACCCTGGGTCTGGCGTTCGGACGCCGGCTACTACCGGGTGGTCGAGTTCGTGCCGGGCGGCCTGCGCGAGTACTATTACGAGCCCGGCTATGACGAGCCGTTCCTGATCCGCGATCCGCGCTATTCCTATGGCTACGACCGCGGCGTGCTGGTCACGGTCTACGACTCCTACGGCCGCGCCCTGCCGCGCGACCTCGTGGT
The DNA here is from genome assembly GCA_945952175.1 of uncultured Phenylobacterium sp. Taxonomy (GTDB): domain Bacteria; phylum Pseudomonadota; class Alphaproteobacteria; order Caulobacterales; family Caulobacteraceae; genus Phenylobacterium. Next base: position 2,380 of record CAMFHW010000541.1, read on the forward strand.
CCGCGAGGCCGACTATGCCGGCCGCTACTACGCCCGCGCCGAGCAGCTCCACTACGCCGCCCTTCACCAGCAGCGCCGCGCCGCCTATGCCCGCCAATGGCAGGCTCGCCAGGACTCCCTCGCCGAGGCGCGCCAACGCTGGGCGATCCAGCGCGACCGCGACAACGAATGGCGCCAGCTGCGTGATCGCCGCGGCGAGGTCCAGCGCACGGCCTGGGCGCCCGAGCAGCGCCAGCGGGCGGACTATGCCGCCCGGTTCGCCGCCGAGCAGAAGTCGCAGCCGCCGCGCGGCTTCATGCAAGCCTTCCGCGACAACCGTGAGCGCGCGCGCGAACAGCAGCAGGCCAAGGCCCAGGCCGACCGCGCCCAGCAGCTGGCCCAGCAGGACCGCCAGCGCCAGGCCTTCGACCGGGGCGGCGGCAATCCTCGCGAGGAGGCCCAGCGCCGTCAGGCCGAGGCCCAGGCTCAGCGGATGAACGACGACCTGCGCCGCCAGGAGCGCGGCCAGGCCCTGGCCCAGCAGCAGTCGAATCGCCAGGCCGAGCAGGTGCGCGGCCAGGAGCGCCAGGCGCAGCGGGCTCAGATGGAGCAGCAACGTGCGCAGGCGCAGCAACAGCGTCAGGGGCAGGCCGAGCAGCAGCG
>CAMFHW010000542.1 GCA_945952175.1 uncultured Phenylobacterium sp.
GGCCAGGGCCGCGCGGGCGTCGGCGGTGTCGCGCGGGGCGACGGTCGCGGAGCCGAGGCCTTCGGCGGTCTGCAGCTTGGCTTCGGCGGCGGCGATGGCCTCGCGGGCGCGGTCGCTCGTGCTGGCCGCCGAGGCGGGCGCGGCGACGGCGAGGGCGAGCGCGCTCGAGGCGAGCAACGAAGCGATGATCGGGTTACGAAGCATGGTTTTCTCCTGCCATGGCGTGTGGGCCGCCGCGCCCGAGCCGCGGTCGGCGTGGGGCAGGAACGGCTAGGGAGCCGATATGTTTCAACGCCTTTGCACCGGCGGGTCGGCGGCCATATAGCTCGCGGCCATGGCAGACCTGGACGTGACGACCATGAGCGACCTGACGCGCGAGGCGGCCCTGGCGATGGACGTGGCCGATCCGCTGGCGGCCTTCGTCGACGAATTCGACCTGCCGGCGGGCGTCATCTACCTGAACGGCAACTCGCTGGGGCCGGCGCCGAAGGAGGCTCTCGCCAAGGTGCGGACGGCGGCGCAGGACGAATGGCGGACGGGCCTGATCACCAGCTGGAACAAGGCCGGCTGGTTCGAGCTGCCCTATCGGCTGGGCGACCGCGTGGCGCGGCTGGTCGGCGCGGCGCCCGGCGAGGTGACGGTGTCGGACGGCACCAGCATCAACCTGTTCCGCGTGGTTTGCGCGGCGCTCTCCCTGCGGCCGGACCGCAAGGTGATCGTGATGGAGGGCTCGAACTTCCCGACCGACAACTATGTGGTCCAGGGCCTGTGCGAGACCCTCGGACGGGGCCACACGATCCGGTTCGCCGAGAAGGACGAGCTCGAGGCGGCGATCACCGACGACGTGGCCTGCGTGGTGCTGACCGAGGTCCACTACAAGACCGCCCACATTCTCGACATGGCCGGGATCACCGCCAAGGCCCACGCGGTCGGGGCGCTGGCGGTCTGGGACCTGTGCCACAGCGCCGGGGCGATGCCGGTGGACCTGAACGGCTGCGAGGCCGACTTCGCGGTCGGCTGCACCTACAAGTACCTGAACGGCGGGCCGGGCAGCCCGGCCTTCCAGTTCGTGGCGGCGCGCCATCGCGAAGGGCTGAAGCAGCCGCTGACCGGCTGGTGGGGCCACGAGGCGCCGTTCGCCTTCGACCGCGACTATGCGCCGGCGGCCGGGATCGGGCGGATGCTGACCGGGACCCAGCCGATCCTCAGCCTCAGCGCCGCCGAGGCCGGGCTGGACCTGGCCGAGCGCGCGGGTCCCGAGCGGGCGCGGGCGAAGTCGCGGGCGCTGGGCGAGCTGTTCCAGGACCTGCTGGCGGGGCGTCTGAAGGACACCGGCTTTGCAATGGGCAGCCCCGCCGACCGGGCCGAGCGGGGGGGCCATATCGCCCTGGAGCACGACCACGGCTATCCGTTCATGAAGGCGTTGATCAGCCGGGGCGTGATCGGCGACTTCCGCGCGCCGACCACCATGCGCTTCGGGTTCTCGCCGCTCTATCTGCGCTATGTCGACGTGTGGGACGCGGTGGAGATCCTGCGCGACATCGTCGAGAGCGAGGCCTGGCGGGCGCCGGAGTTCGCGGCGGTCGACGCGGTGACCTGAGGCCGCCTTCGGCGGAACCAACACGAACAAGAGCGCGTAGCGCTCGGTCATCCTGAGCTGGGCCTCCAAGGCAAGCTGTTCGTGCTTTTCGTGTTTCTCGTGGTTCAGTTCTTCCGACGCTCGTGGGGCCGCCGGGGCAGCAAGATCTGGAACCACGAAAAACACGAAAAACACGAACGTGGTCCGGCGAATTCGCTGGCCCAAGGGATCGCACTTCGTGCGGGGAGGCGTTCGTGCTGGTTCGTGTGGTTCGGGGTTCGATATTGCGGCTTCGCCGCGGGTTTTTCGGGCGTGAGCGATCGCCTGGATGGCGTTAGCCTCGCGGACCGACGCCAGCGCGAGGGCCCGCATGTATCTCGATCGATTGAAGCTGACGGGCCGGGTGGCCCTGGTGACGGGCGGGGCCAGCGGGATCGGCCTGGCCTGCGTGGAGGCGCTGGCGGAGCTGGGGGCGACGGTGATCGCGGCCGACCTGGGCGAGGCCGTGCTGGAGGCGGCGCGGGAGGCCATGGCGGCCAAGGGGCATCGGATCGCCGGCGTGGTGATGGACGTGACGGACGCCGCGCGGGTGGCGCAGGTCGCCGACGAGGTGGCCGCCACGTACGGGCGCATCGACATCCTGGTCAACAACGCCGGCATCGCGCGCAGCGAGATCGCGGCCGAGGACATGGAGGACGAGCGCTGGCTGAACGTGCTGGACGTGAACCTGAACGGGACGTTCTGGTGCGCCCGGGAGTTCGGCCGCCACATGCTGGCCCGGGGGGCGGGGGCGATCGTCAATGTCGGCTCGATGAGCGGCTTCATCGTCAACCGGCCACAGGGCCAAGCGCACTACAACGCCTCCAAGGCGGCGGTGCATCACCTGACGAAGTCGCTGGCGGCGGAATGGGCGCCGCGCGGGGTGCGGGTGAACGCCGTGGCGCCGACCTATATCGCCACGCCGCTGAACGCCTTCGCCGACCGCGAGGCGCCGATGTTCAAGCGCTGGATCGACGGGACGCCCATGGGACGGCTGGGCGAGCCGGAGGAGGTGGCCTCGGTGGTGGCCTTCCTCGCCTCCGACGCCGCCAGCCTGATGACCGGCGCGATCCTGCTGACCGACGGCGGCTACACCCTGTGGTGAGGCTGCGCGTCGCGCGGGAAGTCCCTCTTCCAGGACCAGCCTTGCGCCGGCGACCCATAAGCGTCGAAGCGCCAGGCAAATCCCCGACCGCGGAGATCATGGGTGGCCGGGACAAGCCCGGCCATGACGGCGAGAATTATGGCTTCCCCTAGCGGTCGACGCGGCCGATGCGCACCTCGCTGGATCCGAGCGGCAGGGTGTAGAGGCTGCCGTCGTCGGCCATCACCCAGTCGCCGTGGCGGGCCTGGGCCACGCCCTGGACGAACATGTGCTTGGTG
>CAMFHW010000543.1 GCA_945952175.1 uncultured Phenylobacterium sp.
GGGTGGTCTGGGGCGCGCCGCGGACCTACGGCGCCAGCATCGGCGTCAAGTTCTAGATCCTCCCCCTCGCCGGCCGCGCCTGGCGCGGCCGGCGCTTCCTTTGCGTCTGGACCCTGTGCGATGTGCGAAATCACGGATCACCTGCAATCGCGGCTGCGGATTCCGCTCATCGCCGCCCCGCTGTTCCTGGTCTCCGGTCCCGACCTCGTCCTGGCGCAGTGCCGAGCCGGCGTGCTTGGCTCCTTCCCGGCCCTAAACGCCCGGCCCATCGCGCAACTCGACGAATGGCTGTCGCGCCTCAATGGCGAACTGGGGGCGGCCGACGCCCCTTACGCCGTCAACGTCATCGTGCATCGTTCGAACCCCCGGCTGGACCAGGACCTCGATCTCTGCGTCCGCCACAAGGTCCCCGTGGTGATCACCTCTCTGGGCGCCCAGGCCGAGGTCAACGCCGCGATCCACGCCTATGGCGGGCTGACCTTCCACGACGTCATCCACGACCAGCACGCCCGAAAGGCCGTCGAGCGGGGCGCGGACGGGGTGGTGGCCGTGGCCGCGGGCGCGGGGGGACACGCGGGAACTCAAAGTCCGTTCGCGCTGATCCAGGAAATTCGCCGATGGTTCGGCGGCCCCCTGGCGCTGTCGGGCGCCATCGCCAACGGCCGCAGCCTGCTGGCGGCCAGGGCGCTGGGGGCCGATTTCGGCTATGTCGGATCGGCGTTCATCGCCACGCGCGAGGCGAACGCCCAGGAGGACTACAAGCAGATGGTCCTCGACTCGACCGCGGCCGACATCCTCTACACGGATCGCTTCACCGGAATCCTCGGCAACTATCTGCGGCCTTCGATCCTGCGCATGGGCCTCGATCCCCTCGACCTCAGCGACGTCGAGGCCAGGACCGGCCTGGGCCGGCCCGACGCCGAGGCCAAGGCGTGGAAGGACATCTGGGGCGCCGGCCAGGGAATCGGCGGCATCCGCGAGGTGGTGAGCGTGGCGGAGCTGGTCGAACGGCTGGCCGGCGAATATGCCGAGGCGCGCCGGGCCCTGGTCTAGGGCTCCACGATATTGATGAGGTCCGCCCGGTGCTTCCGGGTGGCGGCCAGGTTGCGCACGGAGAGGTCCCGCAGGCCCGGCGTGGTCTCCAGGTGGTTCTTGACCACCCCGACCAGGTGTTCGAAGTCCCGGGCGCCGAACACGACGAAGATGTTGTAGGCGCCGCTGACCGAGGCCACCATGCCCGCGTCCTCCAGGCCCGAGAGGTGGCTGAGGGCCGCCTCCAGGTGAGATGGCGTGACCCGCAGATTGGCGAGCGCGCCCAGCGACAGCCCCAGACGGATCGGATCGCAGACGGCGCCGATCCGGATCTGGCGCGTGGCGAGCATTCGGTTCACCCGCTCGCGGACCGTACTGGCGGGGACCTCCAGGATCCGCGCGATCTCGCGGTTGCTGACGCGGCCATCCATCTGGAGCTGCCGCACGATCCGATCGTCCAGCGTATCGCCCACGCCGCTCTCGCCGACGGGGCCGGCGTCCAGTCTCGCATAGTCGGACCGGTAGGTCTGGATGGCGAGGGCGAGATCGACCTCCAGGCGGTCCACGCCCGCCACGCGCCCGATCTCGTTCTGCACGAGACCCAGCACGTGCGCGTTCTCCTCGACGAAGGCCATCACGTGGATTTCCGGGCTGCCCACGCAGATCTGCACGGTCGTCAGGCAAGACAGGGTCGCCAGTTCGTCGGCCACCGCTTCGGCGCTGCGGCCCCTGACCCAGATATTGAACAGGCAGAGCCGGCGATCGCGCAGCATGGCGACATTGAGCTGGGCCATGACCCGCATCACACCGCCCTCGTTCAGCGCCTTGATCCGCGAGGTGGCGGTGGCCTCCGTCACGCCCAGCGCCTGGGCGATGTCCTTGGTCGCGCGCCGTCCATCCTGCCTCAGCAGGCGAATGATCTGATGGTCCAGTTTGTCGGGCCGACCCGCGTCCACGAAACCTCCTCGGCGGCTTGTCCCGCGCCACGACCTCAGAACCATTCCTCGCCCCGAGCCGTCAAATACTAGTTCGGACAGGCGCGGGCCTCAGACCTTGCGGTCGCGCCCGGACCAGTAGGGGGCCCTCAGGACGGTCTTCATCACCTTGCCGGTGGGATTGCGCGGCAGCTCGTCGACGAACACCACCTGCCTCGGGACCTTGATGCCCGCCAGGGTTCGTCGGCAGTGTCCGATGAGCGCTTCGGCGTCGCGCGGGGCTCCTGGCTTCATCTCGCAAATCGCCAGGACCTGTTCGCCGAGATCGGCATGGGGCGCCCCGATCACCGCGGCCTCGATCACGTCGGGATGGGTGTGCAGCGCAGCCTCGACCTCGGCCGGATAGACGTTGGCGCCGCCCACGATCACCATGTCCTTCAGGCGATCGGTGACATAGAGATAGCCCCGCTCGTCCAGGCGGCCGACATCGCCGGTGCGGAAATAGCCGTCGTCGGTCAGGTCTTCCGGCCCCAGCGGCGGACGGTTGAGATAGCGGTCGATCTGCAGCGGCGTGCGAACGCAAATCTCGCCGGTTTCGCCGGGGCCGAGTTCGCGGCCCTCGGAATCCCTTATCTTCACGTCCACGTAGGGCATGGGCTTTCCGCTGGAATCCGGCGCCTCGTCCCAATGTTCCGGCAGCATGTAGCTGATCATCTGGGTCTCGCTCATGCCGTAGCCCTCGACGATCTGGCACTGCGGACCGAAGAAGGCCTTCGCCCAACGCTTGAGGTGGACCGGCACCGCAGCGGCGCCGATATTGACCACCTGCATCGACGACCGCCCATAGCCGTCGCGGATGGCGGCGGGCAGGGCCTCCAGGCGATGGATCATGGTGGGCACGGCCGTCCAGTTGGTGACCTCGAACGCCTCGATCAGCCGCAACGACTGCTCCGGGTCGAACTTCGGCATGATCACCACACTCCCGCCGGCGCGCAGGCAGCACAGCGCCGAGTTC
>CAMFHW010000544.1 GCA_945952175.1 uncultured Phenylobacterium sp.
CCAGCTCGCTAAGGAAATAGGTCCCGCCATAGTCGCCGGCGAAGCCCCCCTTGGCGAAGGCCGTGGTCATGAAGGCGTCGCTCGCCATGATCCGCAGGTCGCAGGCGAGCGCCAGCGACAGGCCCGCCCCCGCCGCTGCGCCCGGCAGGGCCGCGAGGGTCGGCTTCGGCATCTTGAACAGCTTGCCCGCCGTCGCCCGCTGGTTCACCCGCTGGCGGTGGATCGCCTCGTCCAGGGTCTCGCCCGGCCCGCCGGCCGTGCCGCCGCCGCGCGCCGCCATGCCCTTCACGTCGCCGCCGGCGCAGAAGCCCTTGCCCGTCCCGGTCAGCACCACGCAGCGCACCTCGCGCGCCAGCTCGGCCCAGGCGAGCTCAGCCGCCAGCGCGTCGTTCATCGCCCCGCTCATCGCATTGCGCGCCTGCGGGCGGTTCAGCGTCAGGGTCAGCACCCCGTCGGCCAGATCGGCCAGGAGGTCTTCGGTTCCGGTGTCACGTGCGGCCATGGCGTCCATCCCTGCTGCGGCCTGTCCCGGCCGTCGCGCGATGATGGTCGAGACGGCTCAGCCCGGCAACGTCGTCTTGGCCGCGATCAGTTCGCCCACCCGTCGCGCGTCGTCCTCGGTCGCCGGGTTGAACACCACCATGCCCAGGTCCGGCCGGCCGTCGACGGCGAAGGTGGAATATTCCAGCGCGATCTCGCCCAGCAGCGGATGCTTCATCCGCTTCAGTCCCTCGCCATGGTGGTCGACGTCGTGGTCGCGCCACATGGCCGCGAACTCCGGGCTCGCCCGGCGCAGCTCCTCGACCATCTCGGCCACCTCGCGCTGGACGCCGGCCCGCGCCGCGTCGCCCCGGAACGTCGCCACCACCGAGCGGGCCACGCTCTCCCAGTCGTGCTGGGCCGCGCGCACCGCCGGGTCGAGGAACATCCGCCGCAGGATGTTGCGCTCCTCCGGCGCCACGCTCGAATAGTCGCCCAGCACCGTGGCCGCCGCCGCGTTCCAGGCGATCACGTCCCAGGTGGCGGTCTTGATCAGGGCCGGGCTCGGGTTCAGGGCGTCCAGCACCCGCTGCAGGCGCGGCGTCACGCCCTCGCCGCCGCGATAGCGCACCTCGGGCGGGCGCCCCAGGCCCAGCAGGAACAGGTGCTCGCGTTCCGCCTCGGTGAGCAACAGCGCGCGGGCGATCCGCTCCAGCACGTCGGCCGACGGCGCTCCGCCGCGCCCCTGCTCCAGCCAGGTGTACCAGGTGGCGCTGATATTGGCCCGCTGGGCCACCTCCTCGCGCCGCAGGCCCGGCGTCCGCCGCCGCGCGCCCGGCAGGCCGAAGGCGGCCGGGTCCAGCTTGCCGCGCCGGTCCTTCAGATAGCTCCCCAGCCGGTTGTCGTCCGCGTCCGCCAGGCTCATCGCGCGACCTCCCTAGCGCAGCCCGGCATTGGCCCGCGCCACGGCGTCGGCGCCGGCCGGGATCCGCATCGGCGCGGCCGGATCGGTCGCCGCCCGCCACGCCGCCTCGGCCACGTCGATCGAGCGCGTGATCTCCCCGCCCTGCTGCGACACCCGCGCCATCACCTGGGCCGCCACCGGCGCATAGGCCTGCGGGAGCTCCGCCCCCATCCGCGAGCGCGCATTGGCGCCGAACGGCGTCTCCGGCGCCCGGCCCGGAATGACGATCCGCGCCCGCACCCCGAACGGCTCCAGTTCCAGCGCCAGCGACTCGGTGAAGGCGTTCACCGCCGCCTTGCTGGCCGTATAGATCGACATCAGGTGCAGCGGCTGGAACGTCACCCCCGAGGTCACGTTGATCACCACCCCCGAGCCCCGCGCCCGCATCTGCGGCAGCACCGCCTGGGTCATGGCGATCGTCCCCAGCGTATTGGTCTCGAACAGCTCGCGGATCTGGTCCATCGCCACCGCCTCCAGCGGGCTCACCATGCCCACCCCGGCATTGTTGACCAGCGCGTCGATCGGCCCCGCCGCCGCCACGGCCGCGGCGATGCTGGCGTCGTCGGTCACGTCCAGCGCGAGCACCCGCAGGCGGTCGGAGGCCGGCAGCAGGTCCTCGCGCGGCGTGCGCATGGTGGCGATCACCCGCCAATCCCGCTCGAGGAAATAGCGCGCGATCTCCAGGCCGAAACCCGACGAGCATCCGGTGACGAGGACGGTGTTCATGAGCGCTCCTGTTTTCGGCGGCCGCTCACTCTACGCCAAATATGACGCTCGTCATGGCCGCGCCTGTCCCGGCCACCCATGATCTCCGAGAGCCCGGCAAATCCGCGGCGGCTTCCAGGATCGTTCTCGAGACTCCAGTGTTCATGGATGGCCGGGACAAGCCCGGCCATGACGTTGATTGGGGAGACAGCGCCATGGCGAAACTCGTCTACGGATTGAACCAGTCCCTCGACGGCTATGTCGACCACACCGCGTTCGACCCCGACCCCGTGCTCTTCCGTCATTTCATCGACCAGGTGCGGAGCACGGCCGCCACCGTCTATGGCCGGCGCATGTACGAGGTGATGCGCTACTGGGACGACGAGGACCCCGCCTGGGACGCCGAACTGCGCGCCTTCGCGGAAGCCTGGCGCGCCCAGCACAAATGGGTCGCCTCCCGCACCCTGACCTCGGTCGGACCCAACGCCACCCTCGTCGATCACGACATCGAGGGCCTCGTCCGCCGCCTGAAGGCCGAGCGCGATGGCGAGATCGAGGTCTGTGGCCCCGACCTGGCCGCGAGCCTGACCGGCCTCGTCGACGAATACCGCCTCTACCTCCACCCCGTGGTGCTAGGCGCCGGCAAGCCCTTCTTCGCCGGCCCCCGCCCGCCGCTCCGCCTCACCGCCAGCGAGCGCATCGGCGAAACCGTGATCCGCCTGACCTACGTCCCGGCATAACCCAAGGGCGCCGCCCCCTCCCCGTGTCATCCCGGTTTCGCCGCAGGCGAAGACCGGGACCCATAGACACCGATCCATCCTGA
>CAMFHW010000545.1 GCA_945952175.1 uncultured Phenylobacterium sp.
AGGAGCCTGACGGCCAGTACCCCAACGCGGCGGACTACGGCGCGCTCTATCTGCAGGCCGTCGACGTGCTGCGACCCATCGCGCCCGGGATTAGCTTCGGCGGTCCCAGCCTGCAGAGCGGCGTGTCCGACACCTGGCTGGATCCCAATCCCGACCACTCCTGGACACACCAGTTCATCACCTATCTGAAGGGGCGCGGCCGGCTCGCCGATCTCGGCTTCTTCTCCTTCGAGCGCTACCCGTTCGACGACATGTGCGGCGACATCGGCAAGAAGCTGCGCCAGCAGACCCTGATGATGGGCGACCTGCTGGCCCGTTTCGACCGCGAGGAGATCCCCCGCGACATCCCCTGGGTGATCAGCGAGTATGGCTTCTCGGCCTTTTCCGGCGGGCCGATGGTCGAACTGCCCAGCGCCCTGCTGGACGCCGACATCGTCGGCCAGTTCCTGACTGGCGGGGGCGACGCCGCCTACATGTTCGGCTACGGGCCCAACTGGCCGGTGAACCAGCATCTGGAGTGCGCCGGCTACGGCAACATGATGCTCCACCTGGCCGACGAGAACGGCCAGGCCACGGCCCGCACGCCCGCCTACTGGTTCGCGCGCATGCTCACCACCGCCTGGACCCAGCCCGGCCATGGCCTGCACGAGACCTATTCCGTGAGCGTGCAGGCCGAGCCTATGGCCGCCAAGGACGACGGCCCCGCGATCACGGCCTATGCGGTCCGGCGCCCCGACAGGCGCTGGGCGGTCATGGTGGTCAATCGGGACGAGCGACGGCCCGCGACGATCTCGCTGCGCCAGGAAGGCCCTGGCTCAGGGGCGGTCGCCCTTCCCGGGCCGTTTAGGATTGTTCAGTATTCTCCACGCAACTACACGTGGCTCGCGGCCAAAGACTTGGGGCGGCCGGCGAAGAACCTGCCGCCCTTTCAGTACGTCGCCACCGATGCGAGTAGGCCGATACAAGCGCCACCTTATTCGCTGACCGTGATCACAAGCGCGCGAGTAAGGTGACGCTCCGAAAAATCGTTGAGCATGTTCATTTTTGCTATCCCTAGTCGCAGCCCCAACAAATTCCTCATCGTAAGCTGTCGTTTCGCTCCCGCGGCGCATGAATCCGCACGAAAACGAACGATGTTCGATAAATAACTATTGCTTAACCTTGTCGGTGGGCTCAGCCTTCGGGGTGCAAAGGCTAGGGGAGTAATGTGCCATGCATGGGTTCCTACGTAAAATTGTTGGCTCGACGATTGGGGTGATCTTCGGATTGGCCGCCATCACGGCGGCGTCGTCGGCCAATGCGGCTTCGGGCTTCGTTGCGCTGGAGGGGTCGGACGCTACGGCGCTCCACTTCGACGCGCAGTACACGCCTCAGCTGTTCAAGTATCTCCAGGGCGGATCTTCGCTCAACGTGCTCGTCTACAATCCGGCGGGGGTCATCGACCTCTCGTCGATCTCGGGCGGCGTTGGCCTGACCAACGTGACCAGCCTCGTGGGCGTCGACCTGTCGAAGTACAGCGCCCTCTATATTGAATCGCCCGGTGGGTGCTGCCAAGCGAACAACACGGTGCTCAACGGCTACGGCGCCGCTGTCAGCGCGTTCATCGCCGCGGGCGGTAACCTCTCGATCGAGAACTATGTCGGCGGCACCTATGACGGCGTCGTGGTCGGCGGCAACGCGCCGCTCGGCACGATCCAGGGCTACGGCACCAACAATGGCGGCATCGGTTTCGGCGCGAGCTGCACCGATGGCGAACAGGTGACGGCGCTTGGGATGTCCAAGGGCTTCACGCAGCCGCCCGTCGACCACTGCTGGTCGCACCAGGCCTATTCGAACAGCTATTGGGGCGGCCTCGGCTATGTGGACCTGATCTCGTCCTCGAAGACTGAGTTCGGTTTCGCGGACGGCACCAACAACGGTTCGTCCTTCCTCGCGCTCGGTGGCACCCTGGGTTCGCCCGGCACGCCTGGCGTTCCGGAACCCGCCGTCTGGGCGATGATGCTCGTTGGCTTCGGCCTCGTGGGCGCCACGCTCCGCGGCCGTCGGATGGTCGCCGCCTAAGGCTTCCAACACGGGTGAAAACTTGGAGCCGCCGGTCCGCCGGCGGCTCTTTTCATTGGACCGCTCCAGGCGAGGTCACATGGCTTGACGGACTGGAGAGGTGGTAGGCCGGCTGGGACTCGAACCCAGGACCATTCGATTAAAAGTCGAATGCTCTACCACTGAGCTACCGGCCCTTGGCGCGGCGCGAAGTCACGCCGGGCGAAGCGGCGCGGACCATAGGGCCCTGCCTGCGTCGGGGCAAGGCCGCGCAAACCATTCCCGTCCAGCGCGACGCTCGCTAAGGTCGCGGCATGCGATCCCCCCTCGCCCTCCTGCCGCTTCTCGTCCTGCTCGCCGGCTGCGCCACCGGGCGCGCCGACGGCTCGCCGAAGATCCAGACCACCTCGGAAGCCAATCGCGAGAGCATCACCGGCGCCATCCAGGCCCCGCTGCGCGACGTGAACGTGGTGCGCACCAAGATCCCCGAAATCTTGCTCCAGGCCATGGCCGACCCCTATGGCCGTCCCAAGCCGGCCAGCTGCAAGGGCATCACCGCCGCCTTGCTGCCGCTGAACGGCGCGCTGGGGGCCGACCTCGACGAGTTCGCCATCGATCAGGCCGACATGGTCGACCGGGGCCGCTCCTCGGCGCTCGGCATGATGGCCAGCGCCGCGTCCGACGTGATCCCGTTCCGGGGCTGGGTGCGGCAGCTCTCGGGCGCCGAGCGGCATGACAAGCTGGTCACGGCGGCGATCACCGCCGGGGCGGTGCGGCGGGCCTATCTGAAGGGCCTGGGCGAGACGCGCGGCTGCAATCCGCCGGCGACGCCGTCGCACGTGAAGGCCGACAGCCCGGTCGTCGAGGACCGCCGGACGCCGAAATTCCCGATCCGCCAGTAGCTAGACGCGCTGGCGGGCCTTGAAG